>CAZWOA010000105.1:0-4014 GCA_964635545.1 uncultured Marinilabiliaceae bacterium | reverse complement strand
CCTATACCCTATACCCTATACCCTATACCCTAACTCTCCTCTTCCGGCAGATTCCTGATGTTTGACTGCACTTTTTTGTACAGGTAGATGCCTATTGCCAGCATTACAAAAGAGCCGGGAATAAGCGCCCAGCCAATAAAGTAAAGAAATTCATCGGAATTGAGGAATTTAATCAGCGTTACACCTGAGCCTAAAAGCATGAAAGCCGTGCGAATATAGGCCAGCAGTGTGCGCTGATTAGCCATATGGGTGCGGTCGGCAGCCCAATAATCCTTCGTTACCCTTGGTTTTTTTTCTGACATATTATTCAGTTATAAATTCAACTTCAGAACAGTAATAAATCAAGCCTTCTCGTTATAACACATTAAAAATCAAGCCAATAACAATCCCCAATCCGGCTCCTATTATCGTAACGGCAATTGCGCCCTTTTTACGCTTGAAAATAAGGAATATAGAAATAAGAAATATCAAAATAGCCTGAATATCAACAGATAGCAACCACTCCTTTAGCATACTTATACTTCCTTTGGGGACGACATTAGCCGCCTGCGCCAAAAATATAAATGCCGAAGCTATAAGTCCGATTGTGGCAGGACGAATTCCTTTCAGCACATTCTGAATGGTGAAGTTGGTTTTGAACTTGCTCAGGAATGAAGTTACAATCAAAATTAGTATAAACGAAGGCAGCGACACCGATAGAGTAGCCACTGTAGCCCCTCCCACACCTGCCACTTTATAGCCCACATAGGTAGCTGCATTTATTGCAATGGGGCCTGGCGTAACCTGCGAAATAGCCACCAGATTAGAGAAATCATCGGCACTCATTATGCCAAAAGTCTGTATCTCCTGGTATATCATCGGCAAAATGGCATATCCGCCACCAAAACCGAATAATCCAACTTTGAAAAATATATAGAACAGCTGAAAATATATCATGATTTCAATTTTGCTATATTACCATAATAGAGCCATCCGGCCACAGCCCCCATCAATATACCCCACGCAGCATTTATGTTCACTATCGTTATCAGCAAAAATGACAGAAGTGCAACTATCCATGTAAAACGATTTTTAAGGGTTGATTGCCCAAGTTTGATAACTGCGCTAAGTATCAGTGCCGACGAAGCAGCTTTAATACCGGTAAACACCATTTTCACATATCTATTCTCTTCAAAACTAACCAGCAGAGTAAGGATGGCAATAATGGTTATGAATGAAGGTAATATAATTGCCAATGTAGCCACTATTCCTCCCCATACACCCCTCACTTTCAGGCCAATAAATATTGCTGAGTTGATTGATATTATACCGGGCAATGATTGTGACAGAGCAATAATATCTACCATATCATCGTTGGATATCCACTTTTTCTTTTCGGTAAACTCAGCCTGAATAAATGGTATCATAGCAAGTCCGCCGCCAATGGTGAATAGTCCTATTTTGAAAAAGGTGATAAAAAGCTCGGATAATTTACGTTTCTCAGTCACTTCCTTTTCCTATTTCTATTGTTGTTTTCATCCAGATAATCATCAAACGATTCGGGGTCTCCATTAGGCTCCAGATGTATAAATACATGACAATTAGGGAATTGCCCATGTAAGTCCCTCTCAATCTCTTTTGTAAGTTCATGCCCTTGAGTAACAGTCCAGCTACCGGGCACCACAAGATGAAAAGTTATAAAATCGAGCGACGAAGCCCTTCGGGTATATAGCGCATGATAACCTATGGCAGCACAAGTATATTTATCCAGAATTTTTTTAATCTTGCTGATACTCTCGCGAGGCAATGCCTCATCCATAAGCCCCGCCACCGAACGGCCAATAAGTTTTGCACCCGTAAATATTATATTTATCGCAACCAGGATGGCAAGTATGGGGTCTAACCATATCCAACCGGTGAAATGCACCAACGCTAAACCGACGATTACTGCCCCGGTAGTGTAAACATCAGTCATAAGATGCTGTGCATCAGCCTCTAAAGTTATAGAGCGATACTTTCTGCCACCCTTAAACAGTATCCTGGCAGTAACCAGATTAACGCTTGTGGCCAATACGGAAGCAATTATCCCCCACCCTATCGACTCGATGGGAACAGGGTGTATAAAACGCATAATTGCAGTATAACCTATTGATATTGCTGCAATTAAAATTAGCAATCCTTCAATAATACTCGAAAAATACTCTGCCTTATGATGTCCGAAAGGGTGGTCATGATCGGGTGGCCGCAATGCTATGGTGAGCGCAACCAATGCTATAATTGCAGCAAAGAGATTGATAAACGACTCGAGAGCATCGGATAGAAGACTCACAGAATCGGTCATTTGCCAAGCCGCAATTTTTAATAGAATGGTGATAATGCTGGCTGCAATCGAAATCCATATATACTTAACGGGAGATGACTTTTGTACCTGGTTCATACTGTAAATCAGTCTCTTAAACTGATAAATGAAATACTCTAAACCACAAAGATAGTAATATTTGAATGAATAAATGGATTCGATGATTATCTAAATTATCATTTTAAAACCGAATTAATGGCAACCACCCACTGTTTTTGCTAATTTTACAGCGAAATATTGCGATATGACAAAGTTAAATTCATGGATAAAAGCCTTTAGGCTACGCACACTGGCACTCTCATTCTCGGTTATATTAATGGGAAGCGCCGTTGCCTATCAGCAGGGAGTGTTCAGACTAAGTGTTATGCTGCTGGCACTGCTCACCACTCTATTCTTGCAGATACTCTCCAACCTTAGCAACGACTACGGCGATGCCATGAGCGGTGCCGATGATGAAGGCAGAGTGGGACCTTCGCGCATGGTGCAATCGGGCAGGATTTCGGCAGCCGACATGAAACGTATGATGATAATATTCAGCACGTTATCGTTCATCTCCGGAATTGGCCTGCTATTCGTGGCTTTAAAAACATTGCTGTCGTTTCAGTTTCTTCTGTTTTTAATTTTGGGTGTGGCATCCATTGCCGCCGCAATAAAATATACGGTTGGCAAAACTCCCTACGGATATAAAGGGCTGGGCGACTTTTTCGTGTTTATTTTCTTCGGATTGGTGGGCGTTATAGGCACCTATTTCCTGCACTCGGCAAAATTCGACGTACTTGTGGTGCTTCCCGCAATTGCAGTGGGCGCATTGAGTGCCGGCGTGCTTAACGTAAACAACATGCGCGATGAGGAGACCGACAAACGAACCGGCAAGATTACTCGCGTTGTGCGTTATGGTCGTCATTGGGCACGAGGCTACCATCTACGCCTGATTGCAGGTGCCATTTTGGCAATGGCAATCTTTACCGCAATTACCGCCCAAAAGTGGAGCCACTGGCTCTTTTTACTCTCAGTGCCACTGCTGATAAACCATCTTATTATAGTGTTCCGCACTGAAAACAGGCGTATGCTCGACCCGCAACTGAAAGCATTATCACTCACCACAATGTTTATGGTGATACTCTATTTCGCAGGAGTGCTATTGTAACACATTAAAAATCAACACAAAATGCTGAAAGCCGAATACCATAAATTCATACTCAACTTCAAACGCCCGTCGGGTACATCAAGGGGTGTTATGACCGAAAAACCAGGCTATCTAATCACTGTTTGGGATGATGAAAAGCCTGACGTGAAGGGCATTGGCGAGTGCTCTCTGATACCGGGCCTCAGTCCGGATGAAGGCACTGATTATGAGCAAAAACTGATTTGGACATGCAAAAATATTGATACTGTTAAATCATCTCTTCATGCTGATTTAGAGCATTTTCCATCTATCCGCTTCGGAATGGAGACAGCATTGCTCGACCTACTTTCGGGTGGCAAGAAAATGCTGTACGACACTGCTTTTACAAGGTGCGAAGCAGGAATTACCATCAACGGCCTTATATGGATGGGGCAACCCGATTATATGGTTGAACAGATAGAGGATAAACTGAAATCGGGCTTCTCATGTCTTAAAATGAAGATTGGCGCCATCGGTTTTGAGCAGGAACTTGAAGTACTGAAATATATCA
>CAZWOA010000104.1:7714-9953 GCA_964635545.1 uncultured Marinilabiliaceae bacterium | reverse complement strand
GGATGAACAAAAAGAAAACAAAAAACGTGTTTTTTTGATTTATCAAAAACTTGCAGAGTTATACTCTAATTTGCACATAAACGAAAAGAGCAGATTGCAAGAATGGAGTAATTCTAACAAGCTATTAGCAAGAGATGGGAAATTTTATTTGCCAAGGGAATTGTCAATAGTAACTATTGATGGTTTTAATGCAGATAATTTGATTTACACTGAAAATAAAGTTGAAGATAGTTTAATACACCTTTTTGACTTTTTGGGTGTCAAAGTTATAGACAAGGTGACGCCCAAATTTTCTAATAGTATGGTGTCTCAGGAAAGTTTGCGTAAGCAACTTGAATATATTGCACCACTAATTGCGCTTGTAGCTGTTGAAAAATCGAAAAATAAGAAAGAATGGGAAGAAGAATTCAGTCGAATTTGCAGAAAACTTTCTGAAATTACTTTTTATGAAACTACTGAAATTCTATTGACTTATGGTAACGAGCAAGACCAACAGCAAAGAAGTACATATTCCGAAGGCAATAAATTCTATTATGTAGGAAATTGGTTTAAACCAAGAGTTTTAGATGGTTTAATTGAACCATTATGTAGATTTCTAAATATTCGCTATGCTGAACGCATTTTAACTGTTCTACTTTCCGATTTATTTACGGAAGGGCTTAAATACCTCGAAGAAAAAGGATTTGACACGTCATTGATACCAGAAAGTTTGAGAAACCCTGAACTTGAAGAAAGAATTCCAAATCAAACAAACAGACAATATAACCAAACGGATGAGGATTTAGGGAAGAAGGGAGAAATGATTGTATTCGAAGAACTTAAACAGATTTATTCTAAAAAATATAAACAACCAATAACTAATACCGAAAGAGGTTTCAGAATTGATGGTAGTGTTGATATTATATGGCGAAACAAATCGGAAAATACAACTGCCAATCATGATTTTAAAATTATTGAAAGAGATAGAGAAATATATATAGACAGTAAAGCTACGACTTATAATAAAAATGTAGAAAAGCTGGCGTTGTACATTTCTGGAAATGAGTTAGATTTGATGGAGAAAGCTGAAAAATATTTAATAGCAAGGGTTTACAATGCAATGTCGGACAACTCAACCGTTGAATTTATTAAAATGCAACTTGACAATGTGACTGAATGACAAAGAAAAACACCGCATAACAAAGTGTAGCAGCAATAAGGGTTTCAGTGGTAATTCAAGCATTCTGCCCCGCTTAAAATTTCGTATCGGTGGACAGGAAAGTAGCCCGCAATCCCTTACTGCTGCTACACTCGACCGTTATGCACCATTATAAAACGATACAAAAACGGACAAACAATGAAAAAAGCTGAAATTATTATTGCGACACTTTCAATTATAGCACTTGGACTGAATTTACTTTTAATCCCCGGTGGTGGTGTCTTGACAGTTTTGACACTTTCAACACTTTCTATGATTTATTTCTATTTGGGATTTGCCTTATTCAATGACATTAAGCTAAGGAGAATTTTCAAAAAAGACAGTTACAAAGAAATCAGTTCTTTGAGAATTTTAGGAGCAGTCGTCGCAGGATTTGCACTTTCAATGACAACGATTGGATTTATGTTCAAATTTCAATCTTGGCCGGGTGCTGACTTTAATTTAGGAGCTGGACTTGTTGGACTGTTAATCGTGACAATAATTGGAGCAATTAAATACTCAAAAAATAAATCAAACTATTACATACGAATTTTTAAACGGACAGCTATTTTGGGTGGACTTGGACTAATTCTTATGCTTATACCAAAGACAAGTTGGATTGAACTCAAATACAGAAACCAACCTGAATACGTTGAAGCATTAAAAAAAGCAATGGCTGACCCTGACAATAAAGAACTTTGGGACAATGTTGAAACTGAAAGACAAAAAATGAATAACGAAAGTGCTGACAAACGACAAGAATAACGGTGCATAATAACTAAGGTCTACTTATGCAATCTGAACGATAAGAGCTATTTAGATACAATAAGAGTTACACACGATTGAGTAAGAGTGAAAGAAAAATGAAATTAGGAACTACAAAATATAAAGGAAAAATGCACTTCAATCAATAACTAAGGCCTCTTTTTCCCTAACTTAACGGGCATACAATAATCCCGCCGTTGAGCGCAACCGCCTCAAAACAGCTCTAATGCTGTTTTCTTAATTCCTTTAATGGTGAAGTTACCCGCACTGCTTGTACTGTTTTGACCGGATTTTGCT
>CAZWOA010000104.1:0-7614 GCA_964635545.1 uncultured Marinilabiliaceae bacterium | reverse complement strand
GCAAAGGAGGGATTGATTGCTGTATCTGAAATATTGGGTAGCGGTAAATACAATCTGGTTATTCTTGATGAGATATGTATAGCTATCTACTTCAAACTCATATCAATAGATGATTTGATTGATGTGTTGAACGGTAGGCACCCCTCGGTTGAAGTTGTGCTTACAGGGCGTTATGCATCTCCGGAATTAATCGATTATGCCGATTTGGTAACCGAGATGAAAGAGGTGAAACACTATTATAATCAGGGTGTTTTGTCGCGCAAGGGTGTTGAATTTTAAATAATACCTTTTAGTTTTTGAGCTCTCTCCCAGCCTATCATAAACGCTTTGCGAGGCTGTCCCCAGCCAAACTGGCCAATTTCGCCACCACTGCGTATCACCCTGTGGCAAGGAACAAGAAAACCTACGGGGTTGGCACCAACAGCACTTGCGGCAGCCCTCACCGAACGGCCATTGCCTGCTTTAAGTGCCACATCTTGGTACGAAACTACTGTGCCCCACGGAATGGAAGCCAACGCACTCCACACCCGCACTTGAAATGGTGTGCCGTATAGAACTATCGTTAGCGGTTCGGCCGGTTTCATTCCAAATATTATATCGGCAAAGTGCTGTGCCTCAGTATCATTGTGGAATATCTGTGCATTACTGCGTAAATCTTTATATTCTGCCAGTCGTATAGTGTCGTCAATGTCATGAAAATCAATCATATATATACCTCGCGAGTTCCAGCCGATAAGGCATCTCCCAAAAGGCGAATCGGCAAATCCCACATTAAGGATCACTCCTTTTTTCTGCAACTCGCGTAGCAACCCCGACTCTATGGTGAGGCTGGTCAGCAGATTCGCTTTTCCTTCAGGCTCAATAAGTTGACCATCGGTAGTGCGTGTTTTTTGCAAATCGCTACTGAAATTGGATATCAAACCAAGAAATTGATTTTGCGATAAACCTGCCCATTTCATAAATGCATCATCAGCAGCGGCATCCATCGGTAATGAGGTAGAAGGCGTTTTAGATTTGGCTCTTTTATTCAGTAAAAGCCATTGCTCAGCTATTTTTGCTGTTTTATTATAATCGGAAACGGTTGACATTACTGCCTGTTTTTAATATTTGCCTTAAATTAGATAATTATTCCAAACTTTCCGAAGAAATAGGGGTATATTTATTTTTATCAAGCCATAGGATTTTGTCAGTTTGGTGGTCTAACCTACTATAAATACCATTGGTATCTGAAATTATGGATGAAAAAGAGCTGATAGAAAATATAATAAAAGGTGAGCATAAGCTGTATTCCCTCATTGTATCAAAATATAAGGATATGATTTTCAGGGTGTGCATGGGTTTTGTGCACAATAGCGCCGATGCAGCCGATTTAACTCAGGAGGTATTTATCAAAGCGTTTGAAAATATCGAGTATTTCGGTAACCGTTCGGCACTCTCCACATGGCTCTACCGTATTGCCGTAAATGCATCGCTTAATTTGAAGCGTAAGAAAAAGAGGGAGCGGCTTTTTTCATTTTTCGGAAGTAAAGATGCTGATAATGATGAAGTTATGGTTGATGTACCCCATTTCGACACGCCTGCTAAAGTGCTGATTTCCAATGAGGAGGCAAGAATTATTAGCAATGCCATCGATTCGCTTTCCGAGAAACAGCATACTGCTTTTGTGTTGAGCAGGTATGATGATTTGCCGCAACGTGAAGTTGCAGGAATTATGGAGATTAGTGAAGGTGCTGTGGAACAGTTGCTTATAAGGGCAAGGGACAATCTTAAAAAGAAACTTGCTACCTATTATCAAAAAAATGATGACAGCCCATAGGAAAACGGTTTTTAATGTGTCTAATGGTTAGTTGAATGTGGTAAAAACTACACTCTTACTCATATAAAGAAGCTAAATTATGAAAAACAACAATGATATAAAATCCAGTTTTATCAACAGCCGAATTGATGGTTACATCGATAATATGCGGCAGATGAATGCGCCCAGTACTATTGATGATGGCGTGATGAACTATATTGGGAATAGAGCGAAACGCATCAACTTCTCACCAAAAACCCGCAGTGCAATTTGGGTTGCGGCAGTGGCAGCAAGTCTTGTGGCTGGCATAATGCTTGGCAATATCATTACCAATGTGATGCCATATCAGCAATATTACGATGAGTTGGTGCTGCTTAACGACATGGAGCTCGAGGGCTTTGATGTATTGTTTAATGAGTAATAATTACGATTATGGTGATTAAACGGCAAACATATATTTGGATAATTGTGGCACTCTTAGCCCTTAATGCAGGAACCATAATTACGATGCTTTATCGCTCAATGCAGCAAACTATTGTTAGTGAGCAGGTTATAGCTGATGATGCACGGCAGGGCTTTCAACGAAACCGACGGAATATGCCCAGGCAGAATATGCGTACTATGATGAGCGACCTTCAATTTGATGATGCCCAGCAGGAGCAGTTTCGTAATGCCAATGTGCAGTTTCGCGAAAAAGGCAGGTTGATATCGGTGCGCCTCAATGAGTTGCGATTGGCAATGCTCGATAATATGGCATTGCCCAATCCTGATACCAACTATCTCAATCAACTGTCTGATTCGGTGGGGTTTTTACACTCGCAACTGAAAAAAGATACCTATCGGTATTACATGGATATCAACAATATATGTAATAATGAGCAGCGCGGAAAGCTGAAGAGCTTTTTTGAAAACGAGTTTTCGTTTATGCCATCAGGTGCTATGCATCAGCAGGGGCACCGTATGGGACGAAAAAACAACAATAGATTTAACAACTAAAACATTACGATTATGAAATCAAGAACTTTTTTGGCAGCTATATTTGTTGCAGCAACCACTCTTGCAATCAATGCGCAGGAGCCGGTTAAGCAGAATAGAGAAGATGTGCGCGGTAACCGTCCTGCATTTGTAGATGAGAATAACAACGGTATTTGCGACCATTACGAGAATGGAACATGCCCCAATGGCAATAAGCCTATGATGCGTCAAGGACGAAGAGGATTTAAGCAGGGCCAGCCCGGCGACTCAACTTTACAAAGGGGAAGAGCAATGTGCCCCGGCATGAAGCGTGGCATGGGCACCGGAATGTATCAAGGTAAAGGCCGTATGCAGGGCTTTAAGGATGATAACAAAAACGGAATTTGCGATTACTATGAGGAGTGGTTGAAAAATAATCCTCAGCAAGAGAGCAAAGATGTGAAGTAAAAAAAGAGTGCCGGACTAAAATAGCCGGCACTTCTCTTAACACACAACTTAAAACACCCTTTCAGGCGAGGAAAAACACTAAAACTTTATTTTTTAGCTTTGCTATATCTTTCGTTTACACAATTCCAGTTCACCACACTCCAAAATGCGTCCAGATAATCGGCACGTTTATTCTGATACTTAAGGTAATAGGCGTGCTCCCACACATCCAAAGCCAAAAGTGGAGTGCCTTTAACAGCTGCGATATCCATAAGCGGGTTATCCTGATTGGGCGTTGATATAATCTGTAACTCATTGTTACTGTTGATTATAAGCCATGCCCATCCGCTGCCAAATACTGTGGCGGCAGTTTTGGTGAACTCCTTTTTAAACTCATCAAACGAGCCAAATGCTTTCTCGATATCACCCTTTAGTTTATCTGAAGGAGCCCCGGTTACAGGATTCAAATTCTCCCAGAATAGCCTGTGGTTATAATATCCGCCGGCATTATTACGCACTGCAGCCGGTTGGGTTGAAATAGCAGCAAGTACCTCTTCCACAGCTTTATTATCCATATCTGTTCCAGCCACAGCCTTCAAGAAATTATTGTAATAGGCAGCATAATGACGTTCATAATGAATCATCATTGTGGTGGAATCGATATAGGGCTCAAGAGCCGAATATTTATAGCTTAAAGGCGCAAACGGATTTTTATCTTTATTAACCTGGCAAGCGGCTGAAAATAACACAACTGCCATAATGGTAAATAAAGTTGCTAGTTTTTTCTTCATAGTATTATGGTTTTTCTTTCATCTTCTGTTTAATAAACAACAATGCATGTCAAAAGGTTGAATGAGAATCAAAGAAAAGTCAGAAAAAATGGAATTGAAATGATTAACTATTCTCAAATGACTATTGACTTGTTAAATAATAATTATATTTGCTTAATTTATGTTGTATTACAAAGCTGTTTATATGAGGCAAATTTTACTGTTGATTTTCACTTTTACTACTATCTTAGTTGTTGATGCTCAGACTAATTATGAGAAGAAAGGTGATGATTATTATAAATATTTCAACTACGACAGAGCTTTAAAAGAGTATTCCAAAGTTTATTCTAAGGATAAAAATAATAGTGGCGTACTCGAAAAAATAATCAATTGTATATTGAATGACAATGTGTTGCGTGAAACTGCCATTCCATATATCGAGAAATATAGAGAGTTGAAACCCAATGATAATTCGCACAACTATTTTATGGCGGTAGCTCTTTTTCATGGTCATATGTTCGATGAGGCCGAAAAATCGCTAAAGGCATATAAGCAGGGCTCGCTAAATAAGAGTGATAGTGAAAAAGCAGCGCAACTGGAAGGTTATATCTCTGTGGCTAAAAAAATGGTGGCTAATCCTGCATCCGTCAAGATGATAAATCTTGGTAATGAGGTTAATAGCTCGCGTGCCGACATAAATCCGTTTGTGACTATGAATGGTAAAACATTGTTTTTTTCGTGCGATGAACGGTTTAACACCTATGCCGGCATCTATTATTACAACATAAAATCAACCGAAAATAATGGTAATGGCTGGGATAAGTCGAAAACACTAGGTGGCACTGTAAATACTATTTACGATGAGATAGTATCGGGATATGGAAATGCCACAAACGAGATATTTTATAACCATAATACGAATAAAGAAGAGGTGTTAGGCAGTGTGCCTTACCTTGGTAAAGGGCGTGTGGGCATGGCGTTTAACCTTGGAATGCCCTTCGACATGAAGGGGCCGGAATATAGCGCAACTCTCAGTGTTACAGGCGATACTATTGTATTTTCGGGGGCGGACCAAAATAATACCGTGGGTCTCTATTATTCAATCAAAATGCCGGATAATACCTGGGGAGAGCCGCGAGAACTTCCGGGCAGGATAAATTCGCAGTATGATGATAATTATGCATGCTACTCGCCTGATGGTCAGCGACTCTACTTCTCATCCAACCGGCCGGGTAGCATGGGTGGCTACGACCTCTATTACTCTGATTATGACTGGAATACCAATGAATGGAAAGAGCCTGTGCATCTGCCATACCCTATCAACGACACCTACGATAATATGACCATAAGCTTTAGCAGCGATATGCGCTACGCATATGTGTCGGCTGTGCGTCCCGAAGGATTTGGCAATAAAGATGTATATCAGGTTGTATTTAACAATACGCCCATTCCCGAGGCTGTTTTCAGTTGCCGTTTGATGATTAAGGGGCGTCCTTATGACAAGCCGTTGGAGAGTATGCCGCATTTTATGGTGTTCGATAAGATGGATAGGCTTGTGGCTCAAGTATCTGCAAAAACTCCGCAATCGCCATTTATTGTTGTGCTGGAACCGGGTATCTATAAGGTTGTTATCACTTCGGATGAAACCGAACCCTATGAGGTTGATTTTGAAGTAAAAGAGAACTCCTATTCGGGTGATGTGTCGCTGGTTACATTCTTGCTCACTCCTAAGCAGTAACGAAGGTTATTTTGTTATTTCTGATGATGACAATGCTGTTTTGATAAGATAATCAGTTGGTTATTGTAAAACAGAAGCATTATTGTGGGTATTTATGCTGGGTTTACAGCCCGATAGTGTATTTTTGTAATTCTGTGATATGACAGGCGAGATAGAAATTTAATTTTAAACAGAATGAAGCTGAATCTGAAAAATCCGATTGTTTTTTTCGATCTTGAAACAACCGGTATAAATGTTATTAACGACCGTATTGTTGAGATATCGATATTGAAAGTTTTTACCGACGGACATGAGGAGAGTCGTACATATAGGGTAAATCCCGAGATGCCCATACCTGCTGAAACCACCAAAATTCATGGTATTAGTGATGAGGATGTGGCTGATAAGCCAAAATTTAAAGAGATAGCTAAAACAGTGGCACAATTTATTGAGGGTGCCGATATAGGTGGTTTCAACTCCAATAAATTTGATATACCGGTGCTTGCTGAAGAGTTTATTAGAGCCGGCGTTGATATCGACCTTAAAAAGAGGAAGTTTGTGGATGTGCAAACCATATTCCATAAAATGGAAAAACGTACCCTTGAAGCTGCTTATAAGCTTTATTGTGGCAAAGACTTGGATAATGCACATAGTGCCGAAGCCGATACTCGTGCCACTTACGAGGTGCTTCTGGCTCAATTGGAGCGGTATCCCGAACTGAAAAACGATATTGAGTTTCTATCCGAATTTTCATCATTCAACAGAAATGTAGATTTTGTAGGTCGTATTATCTATAACGATAAAAATGAGGAGGTATTTAACTTCGGCAAATATAAGGGTCAAAAGGTTGAAGATGTGTTAGATAAAGATCCCGGTTTCTTTGCCTGGATGCTTAATAACGACTTCCCTCAAGATACCAAACGGGTGCTTACAAATATTAAATTGCGCAAACTCACAAATAAATAGTAAAATGAAGATACTCTGCATAGGACGCAATTACGAAGAGCATGCTAAAGAGCTTAAAAACCCGCTTCCTGCCGAGCCTGTGATATTCTCAAAGCCCGACACCGCCTTGCTTAGGGTGAATAATCCATTTTTTATTCCCGATTTTGCCAAGGAGTTTCATTATGAGGTGGAGATTGTGGTGAAAATCAATAGGTTGGGCAAAAATATTGAAACCAGGTTTGCTCATCGTTATTATGACGAGATAGGTATTGGAATTGACTTCACCGCACGCGATCTTCAGGATGAGCTGCGCAGTAAAGGGTTGCCATGGGAGAAGTGTAAAGCGTTTGACAGCTCTGCGGCAATATCCCAATTTGTGGCGAAGGATAAATATGCTGATATTCAGAACCTTGGGTTTAGGCTTGATGTAAATGGCGAGACACGTCAAAAAGGCAACACTTCGGATATGATCTATACTGTGGATGAGATAATTTCGCATGTGTCGCAATATTTCACACTTAAAATTGGCGACCTGATATATACCGGAACGCCAGCAGGAGTAGGCCCCGTTAAAATTAACGATCGTCTGCAAGCGTATATCGAGGATGAAAAAATGATGGACTTTATGATTAAGTAAGGAGTTGATTTATAATATTAATTCCGCCCCTGCGACATAAAAACCTAACTATTGAACTATTCACCCCTCTGCCCCTAGTTTTTAACGAGTGGGCTGTTGGGGTAGTATTTGCAATGCCTATTATCTGAAATCCATAATCCCACCCCATGCGGGGTTTAGCTTTCAAAACCATCAAATTCCGTAAGCTTTGCCACGCTTGCATACGGTTATTTATAATAAATCCCTTGCAGGGAAAATCTACAGCTAATCATCTGATTTCAAACATCTTAATTTCCTTAATGGTTGATTTTCAATTCATTTCATGCCCGTTGGGCAAAACGAGACCTTAGTTATTAGCGGCAGGCATTTC
>CAZWOA010000103.1:0-10151 GCA_964635545.1 uncultured Marinilabiliaceae bacterium | reverse complement strand
AGCTGTATGTATCTCACAATTAATGCATTAAACAAAAGGGCAAACTAGAGCAAATCCAAAAAAAGAGATCAATTACCATTGCCATGTAACAACCTGCACGTCCGTTCAAATTCAGAAATATATCTATATATTACCACTAATAGATTTTTATAAATTCACTTCCATTAATAATCAAAAAATCGTATATTTATATTTAATTTTTCAATTATGATTGATCTATTATCCGGCACTTTCTGTGCTAATCCAAACTATTATGACCATTTAGATTATTTCAATCTTGGTTATATGAACCGATTTTCTTACACCTGCGGTGGTGGCCAACAAATTCATATCGACGCTACAGGTAAGTACAACATCGAACCCATCGACGATAATAAGTTTTTATTAACCATTTCCGATATTTTAGTTTATAGTGAAGAAACTGAAGATTTCACTATCGAGTGTCCTTTGGTACGCACAGCTGTAGCTATATTAGAGGTGGGTGAATATACTTTTGAAATGCCATACAACGCAGGAAAAAAATCTTTCACTAAACGTATTTATTTCCAGGACAATCCATTCCCACACCTTCCGTACATAGAACCTGAAGATTTTCCTGAAATTCCGGAATCAAAGCAATTTGAAGACTATTATTATGGCAACTAACTTCTTGAAACTTATAACAAAGGAAAGCAATACTTTCTCTCCCTCGTCCCGTTTCCGATACTCGCAATCAGTACCATTTGCTGTAAAACTTACCCGATGCGGATATTAACATTCATTCGGATGATATGTCGGAAAATGGAGCCGACAGCGAAGTATTGGATTTTTAAAATTGGTTTTGCAATTTAGATTTCAGACACAAAATTTTTATCGCAGGACATCATGTCTTTTGTTTGGACGGTGGGTTTGTTATCTAAAACTTAATTATTATTTTTAAATTATGGCTTTGCGTGGTTATTATTCGGTTTAAATTCTCGCCCAAAGCAAAGCCTCAAACCGTTATGTAACATAAAACAAATAATTACAAGCATGTTTAGATTACTGTTAATACTTAATATGTTTCTTTATCCATTAACAAGCTTTACACAGATAGAGAGCATACCAATTGATACTATACAGCTTGATAATGAACAATGGGAACAAAATTACATTGCATATCCAAATCCTACAGACTCATTGTGTATTTCAGACATCAATAGAGCCAAAAAGGATATAGCAAATGGAAATATAGTATTTACACAGGAATATGGGTTTTTATTTGGAGATATTCGATATGAAAGAGAGTTGAGAAAACTTTGCAAAAACTATGGATTAATATTTGATTTCGAATTAATAAGTGATGTGGTTATTGACGGACAAACTCAAGGCTGTTATGGTGCATATATGGATAAAATAATAGCTGATAAATTTGGACGTGACTTTAAAGAGAAATTACACAAAGCAGCAGATAGCATATATCTTGATAATATAATAAAATCACACAAGGTAGTTCAATATTGGGATTGTGATGAGCGTCCAAGATTACCAAACGAAATAACAAGAACAAATGATTATCTGACTATAAAAATGGTTGATAATATTGATATTGCAGAAAATAAATGTCATCATGGTGGTTCCCCATTTTTAGATTTGGGATTCATCGTAGAATTAGATAGTACAATTTCAGGGTTTTACATACGAAATTTTGTTCCAGATCTTGATATAAACAAAAGATACAAGACTGAATTATTTAATATTGCAGTAAAACATATGAAGGATATTTATTCTGAATGGATTCCTGGAAAAATAGATGGACATATGGTTCGCACTAATAATAATGTAAGAATCTTTTTTACGAAAGAATAAATTACACTACACATATACATAGGTCTAATTTTACCCAATAGGGATAAAACAAAACTACTGTTGAATGAAACAAGCTAACCAGCTCTATGGAGTTTATAACTGTTGAGTCATTTTATTGGAAGCACAACCAAATTCAATGTAAAAATCATCCACAAAAAAGAGAATTTTAGTACGTTTGACAATAGAAATAACGGGTGTCGTTTTTCGTTTAAACACCTGTCTTACAACTGCTTAAAGAAGCTAAAAAAACACCCTTTATTTCATAACTTTTTTCCTATTTATTATATCCAACTCACGTTAAACATATCTAAATCAATACAACGACATTACAATTCCCATTTCCAAACCACGCAATTCGGCTAGTCCACGCAATCGGCCAATGGCTGAATACCCGGGATTGGTACGTTTATTAAGGTCGTCAAGCATCTGATGCCCATGGTCGGGGCGGAACGGTATTGATACCTGCCGTTTCTGCTGAATTTCAACAAGCCCTTTCATCACGCCATACATATTCACATCGCCCTCGAGGTGGTTAGCCTCATGGAAGTTGCCCTCTTCATCGCGCTGTGTCGATCGCAGATGCACGAAATTAATCCTGTCTCCCAATCTCAAAATCATATTAGGCAGATCATTATCGGCACGCACACCAAACGACCCGGTACAGAAGCACAGACCGTTAGATTTATTTGGCACAGCATTCACCAAACGGTTAAAGTCGGATTCGGTACTCAATATCCTTGGCAGTCCGAGAATAGGATACGGCGGATCGTCGGGATGGATTGAAAGGACAGCACCAACTTCATCGGCAACAGGCGCAATCTCCCGAAGAAATGCAAAAAGATTAAACCTCAGTTGCTCGGCATCTATACCTGCATAACGATCCAACTGAGCCTGAAACTCCTCAAGGGTGAAACTCTCCTCAGCACCGGGAAGACCGGCAATCATATTCCTAACTATCAGCTCTTTATCGGCCTCTGTCATCGACTCATATTTAGCTCTGGCTTTTTCAATATCCTCTGCCGAATATTCAGCCTCGGCACCCGGACGTTTCAGAATAAAAAGGTCGAATGCCATAAAGGCAGCACGTTCAAAGCGCAGTGCAAGCGATCCATCCTCTACCTCGTAGGCAAGGTCGGTACGGGTCCAGTCGAGCACCGGCATAAAATTATAAGTTATGTTGGTGATGCCGCATTTAGCGAGATTACGAATGCTCTGTTTGTAGTTTTCAATATATTTTTTAAAATCTCCCTCCCGGGTTTTGATATGCTCATGCACCGGAATACTCTCTACCACAGACCATTCAAGGTCGGCATCCTTAATCATTTTTTTTCTTTTGAGAATCTCATCCTCGGTCCACACCTCACCATTTTTAATGTGGTGAAGAGCAGTAACAATCCCTGTGGCACCTGCCTGCCTGATATCGGCCAACGACACCGGATCGTTAGGACCATACCATCGCCATGTTTGTTGTGCAAGTATCATAATAATAAACCTTTAATATTCAATAATCATCATACAATTAAATAGCAAAAGCATCAAAACCACCATCAACCACCAATATAGTGCCGGTAACAAATTTTGAAGCATCACTAACAAGATAGTGCAATGAACCAAGGAGTTCATCAGCATTGCCAAATCTTCCGTAGGGTGTGTGACTGATGATAGTTTTAGCCCTATCGGTATATGAGCCGTCGGGATTGGTAAGTAATGTACGGTTCTGCTCGGTGATAAAGAAACCGGGCGCAAGTGCATTGACCCTGAAATTCTCACCAAACTTAATAGCAAGCTCACCGGCCATATATTTGGTGAAATTGCTAACGGCAGCTTTGGCAGCTCCGTAACCAGCCACACGGGTCATTGGCCTTATGGCAGCTTCTGATGAGATATTGATGATATTTCCGGCACCACCGTCAACCATAGTGCGTGCAAACACCATTGTAGGCAGTACGGTACCAAACAGATTGAGGTCAACCACCTTTTTGAAAGCATCCATATCAAGGTCGAATATCGTCTTGTCGGGCGCAATAGTTGCACCGGGCATATTACCTCCTGCGCCGTTGATAAGAACATCAATCTTACCATAATGAGCCACAATCTCGTCGCGGTTCTTCTCAAGCAGAGCCTTGTCATTCACATCAGAAACAAGAAAAAGTGCATCTCCTCCATTTTTAACAATGCTATCGGCTAGGCTCTGACCCTTAGACTTATCACGGCCAAGAATTACAACTTTGCATCCTTCACCAGCCAGGTAACGTGCCATTTCGGCACCAAGCACACCATAGCCTCCGGTGATTACAACCACCCTACCTTTAATATCAAATAATTTTTTCCCTATTGTCATTACTTATATATTTATTTATAATTTATAGTTATTGTAATACCCCGAATTTTCTTTCATCAGAATATCTATGGGCACGTAATTTATTTTATCGGGTATTTTATTAAACAACAGATAGTTAGCCAATGCACACACAGCATTATTACCTTGCATCTGCGGCCTTTGCGATAGCAGAAATGACAACCTGTCATTATTGAGCGCATCAACATTTGCGGCAATGGCATCGAAACCGGCAAATCTTAGCCTTTTCAACTGATTTTGATTCAAATCGGCAAATGTATCTGTCAATTCATAAACCCGAGAGTTAAAAATTACGCCTCCTATTAGACCATCACAGTCGGCCAATAACTGCTTAATACGCTGAAGATTACCATTTTTATCACCTCGTGTAATATCAAGTCTCATGATACGACCTGTGAAATTATGTTCTTGCAGATAGTTAAAAAATCCTTGCTGACGGGCATTCACCTGCACCGATTCCACCGATAATCGTTGGTGTATATGGGTTAGAAAAATATCACTACCCTCACCTATCTCATTGAGCAAAAGCCTTGCCGTCATCCTTCCGGCGGTTAAGCCATCACTTCCGAAAAACGAAAGATTATTTTGATTTTCAACCAATGAGTCGATATAAACATACGGAATATTCTGTGCATCAAGTTTTTGAGACAACGCCACAACACCTTTTGCAAAGATAGAAGCCATCACCACACCACTGAATGAGCCGTTCACAACATCATTAGCACAGTCGTTGAAAGAGTTACTATTGTATTGATCGAAATAAAAATGACTAATACTAATATTGTAATTTTTAAGTTCCTCAGTGGCCTGAGTAATTCCATCGTGCACTAGTTCCCAATAGTTTCCGGTTATAAGCTGTGGTAGAATCACAGCAATTGAGTACTTCTTTCCCGATGCCAGCAATCGTGCCACAATATTAGGTTGATAGTTTAGATCCTTAAGAGCTTTCTCCACCTGCTCTCGCTTTTCGGGAGACACCCTGCCCCGATCATGAAGCACCCTATCCACAGTGCCAGCCGACACACCAGCCTCGCGGGCAATGTCAACTATTCGTATATTGGATGGCTGGCTCATAATTCACTCTATTTGTGATAAAATGACAGTGTGTGCGCGCGCACTATGGCAAATGTAAATTAAAGTATTGTAAAATACAATAAAAAAATCACTCAACAATCATTATTTGGACGGAATTAATTGGAGAAAAGTAACAAGTTTTGAGTGACCCCTTTAAAGATGTTACCAATGATAGAATTCCCACTATCATCAACACATCATGCCCAAATACAAGGGTCCCACTCTGAATGGCAATTATCTATTTAATCACTTATAATCATAGTATTTAAGTGTGAAACCTATTATCAAAAAGGATATATATATTCCTATGTGTTTAATTTTTTTAATATATTAGCCGAAATTCAATAAATAATTAATATATTAGTAATTAGTTTTTAAATTCTTTAAACAAACAAATAAAAATGAACAAACAACGACTATCACTTTTGGTAATAGCTGCAGTAGGTGTGGTTGCTACCTACCTTCCATGGGCTAAGGCACCATTCAACAGCAGCATAAAAGGTACTGAACTGGGCGGATGGATTACAATGGCACTGTTTTTTGTAGTTATTGTATCGTCAATTATAGGCGACAGGACAAAGCCAATTGTAAAAAATCAAGGTATGGTATCGCTTGCAGCTTCAGTATTGGCAGGGCTATATGCCGCATGGCGAGTGCTCGACCTTTCAGGGTTATTCACCAATAATGCCATTGAAAAAGTGATGAGCTCAACAATCAGCATAGGTATAGGACTATATTTAGTGATATTGGCAGCAATAGGAAGTATTATAGTTAATATTGCTATGAAGAAGTGAAATATTATACGGTTTTGAGAGAGCTTACCAAACTTAAATTAACTACAAAAAAAATAGCCTAAACATCAATTTATGGCACAGTAATTGTATTAAATCTATTAGATTTTTTCATAGATTTGGGTTAGGTTAAGAAAAGGGTTTAAGCAACGGCTTACAACCCTTTTTTGTTTCTATTCAACTTTCTATTCTCTTCAAGCAACGCTCTATCATTGCCAACGCCCTATCCACAGTATCTTTTTTGGTGCGGAAAGATAGTAAGGCAATCCTGATAACATATCGGCCGTCAATAATCGACGAACTGAGAAATACATCACCATCGGCATGGATTGCATCCATTAATTGATGATTTTTTGCATCAGCATCAATATTAAAAGGATATCTGAAATAGCTCACCGACAAATCAGGCTCCGGAGCTACTTCAAAGCCCATTCGCACCAGTTCATTTCTGAAATATTTTATCAGCAGAAGTTTCTCTTCCAATGATGCCACAAAAGGCTCAATGCCATGCAATTGAAGTGGCAGCCATAGTCGTAAAGCTCTAAAATGGCGGGTAAGTTCGGGCGACACATTCGATGGACTCTGCACCAGTTCATCCATAACCGCATCCTGCATATAATTGGCCACATAATGGTTGGAGTGCAGCACTGCCTCTTTATTCTTAACAAGCACGCCACCAAGTCCGAATGGTATAGACAGTCCTTTGTGCGGGTCAACCACCAATGAATCAGCACGTTCAAGCCCCTTGAAAAGATGCTTTTTAGAAGTCATAATAAAAAATCCGCCATAGGCAGCATCCACATGATACCACATGCCATGCAGCTGAGCCACATCGGCAATATCATCCAGCGGATCCACCGCTCCGGTATCGGTAGTGCCGGCAGTGCCCACCACCATAAACGGGTTAAAACCATTGGCAACATCCTCAGCAACAGCACTTTTTAAAGCTTCTGTTTTTATTCTATGCCCACTGTCAAGATCCACATACCGTATAATGATATCTTCAAGGCCAATGATGCGCAAAGCCTTATGCACCGAGTGATGCACCTGCTCGGATAAATAAACTACACTACGAGCAATTTTATCTCCTTTTATTCCGTGATTATCGCGCGCCGCAGTAAACGCTATAAGCATAGATATGGAACCGCCCGAAGTGAGATTGCCCACCGACGATGATGGAAAATTAAATACCCTTTTAAGCCACTCCACAACTTCATTTTCGATTGTAACAGCTCCCGGTGAGGCGTAATAAACTCCGGTATGCGGATTGGTAATAGCAGCCAAATAATCGGCCAAGGCAGAGGTAAAAAGACCGCCTCCCGGAATATAACCGAGGTGAGTACCCGACGCTCCGTTAATTCCATTCATTGCAACCTGCGAATGGTATAGCTTTAGCAAATCACCCAAGGGCTGCGCACAATCATTAATTGCCAATCCTTCAGGCTTTTGCTGGTCAAAACCGGGGATAGAAGTAAGACTGTCAATAAAATCGTTGGAATAGCCACTTACCAGGGCAAGCATCTCTTCCCTACCCTCACGATTAACCTCTAAACAGCCACTAATTTTATGGAGTTCCTCCAATTGTTTAAGTAATTCTATATTTTCCATCAGATTAAAAGTTGTATCTAAATATGAAAAGAAAAAACATACAATAAATAGTACTATTCCATGTTAATCAATAAAACCACATGCTATTTGGTAAATAGTTCAAATATATCTATTTTCAAAACAAAAAACATGGAGATTTATCAACCAACAGAGGTTAATCAAAAACTAATTGAAGCATTCAACCGACTGGTGCCACAACTCAACGACACCATAAAACCACCAACAGCCCAGCAATTGGATGATATATTGCAATCCGACGGCACCATTCTATTCGTTGGTGAGGAGAATGGCAAAATTGTAGGAACATTATCATTGGTGATATATAAAATACCCACAGGTATAAAAGCCTGGATTGAGGATGTAATTGTAGATGAAAGTGTTAGAGGCAAAGGATATGGCAAAGAACTTATGGTACACGCCATAGAACATACCCGCATGCTAGGCATCGAAAAACTTAACCTTACCTCAAGCCCATTCAGAACGGCTGCCAATAAAATGTACCAAAATCTTGAATTTAAGCTTAGGGAAACCAATGTATATCGAATGACTTTATAGCAACATTGAGTAGTAATGCAGAATTTATCCAAAGATTTGGTGATATATACCGGTGATGAGCTGATTGGCAAACTGGTAACCGGCAGACCCTTTCGTCCGCATCAGTCGTTTATACTTCTCATCAGAAAAGGCTCATTCAGAGTAAGATACAACCTCACCGAACATCAAATAACTGATAACGGCATACTATTTATCAACAAAAACATGATATACGAGTTTGTTGAAACCAACTACTCGGGTGATGTGTTACTAATTGCCATCAACCCCTCTTTCGACTCCATTTCGGCAATTAAGATACGTAACCATCAGATATTTCAATTAATTCCGCATACCTACAACAGCCACTTCCACACCAACGAAGAGGAGATGGAAGAGGCGTGGCAGCTAACTAAAATTGTGAGGTAGCGACTAAAAAAAGAGTCTGATGAAAGGCATAACCGGCAGATAATACACCACCTTTTCCTCACTTTAGTATATGAACTTGCAGGATTATCGGAAAAATACAACATGATAAGAGTGAATAATCTTAGCAGTGCCGACCGAACAACCATTGAGTATTTAGGACTGATATTCAAACATATACGAGAACAAAAAACAGTACTTTTTTATGCTTCGCAGATGGGAATATCGCCCAAGCACCTCTCCGAAACAGTAAAACAAAGCAGTGGCTACACAGCAGGTCAGATTATTGACTCCACACTGCTTGCCGAGGCCAAAATACTGCTTGCCAATCATCAATACAACATCAACAAAAGTGCGCAGGAGCTGGGATTCAGCGACCAATACTCATTTAGCAAATTCTTTAAGCGGATGATGGGCATATCGCCAAGCGAATACAAATCGCAGGAAAAAAATAGATTAAAACTATCTAAAATATCGACATTACAACGGCTTAAAAAAAGTTAATCCGTAGTTCAGACATCATTTACCGACAATCATACATTTTAATAGAGCATCAAACCCGCCATTTTTGCAAACAACAATAAATGAAAGGAAAGATGAAATATAATAATTTACTCGGTGGAATAGTGACACTAATAGCATTAATGCTACATTCCACCGCCATAGGCCAAACAGAGACAAAACTAACCATTGATGAAGTTTTTGAACTTACTATGCACAACAATCAGGCTCTTAAACTTACAAGAGGAACAGTTGAGTCGGCTGCAGAGAAAGAAAAATCAGTGCGTCAAAGCCAGCTACCCAATATAAATCTTTCGCTAAGTGCATTCTACCTGGGTGATGCCACCATTTACGACAAAGACCTGTCGAACCGCACCACTGTGGATATGCCGCACTTTGGGAATAGCCTTATTGTGCAAGCTAACCAGATAATATATTGCGGCGGTGCCATAAGCAACAGTATTGAAATTGCTTCACTTCAGAAACAGATTGCCGAACTCGACCTTGAGAAGAACCGCCAGGGAATCAAGCTTTTAGCTTCGGGCTATTACCTGGAGATATTACGCTGGCAACATCAAAAAACTGTTTTTGAAAGTAACATCGAACTATCAGCAATTCGTCTTCACAATATCGAAAAGATGTATGAGCAGGGATTGGTTACCAACAACGATGTGATAAGGACAAAACTACTTATCTCAAATCTGGAACAAACACTGCTTCAGGTAAATAACACACTTAAGATACTTAACACACAGCTTGTTGTGGCATGCGGATTAACGCCGGGAACAATAATAAAGCCCGATGAAGCATTGCTTGCATCCATACCACAATCTTCTAATATTGAGAATTATATGGATATAGCACTGCAAAACCATACCGATATACAAAGAGCTAAAAAAGGGATTGAAATTGCTGAGAAATCGCTCAAAACAGCAAAATCGGACAGAAGGCCTACGGTGATATAGTATTCAAAATATAAAACGAATAATATGCTTTCTACAATATAAAAAGAGGCTAAAATTTGAACAATTCAA
>CAZWOA010000102.1:0-10288 GCA_964635545.1 uncultured Marinilabiliaceae bacterium | reverse complement strand
CTAACCGATGTGGAGACCAACCCCAACGGTATGATTATCCAACTCACATCGGTAGATAACAACTACACACCTGATGTTTCTAAGGATATCGTCTATTGGGATGATATTAATGTTAGTGAAACCACAGGCCAAACGGCTCCAAATCCTATTACCAACGTACTAGATGGAATATCAAGCGCCACCAACGGTCATAAGTGGGGTAAACTATCAGCCGATGGAACCGGAACCGGGAAAAGCGATTTCGGAGACAATAAAATGATTGATACATGGGCATATGTCCCCAGTAATTTTTATGTTTTGCCAGATGTTACAATCACTGCAAAAACAGTTGACCTGGCCATAACCAGCATAAGCGAAAGCACAACCAATATTGGAGTGGGCAGTTCAATGACTTACACCATTGTTGTTGAGAACCTTACCGACGTAGCCAATGGCGCTATTGATGATGTAGAAGATGCAGTATTTGGCTTCTCATTCCCCGAGGGATTTGTTGTTACCGGACACACTTTCACCCAAAACACAGGTACATCGAGTGAGAAAAGTGTTACAACATCAACTACAAGTTTCAACTCACTACTTAACATGACCAATGGAGCCAGGGCTACCTACACAATTACCGGCACCATCTGTTCGCCACTTGTGGCAAGCAACACCTTTACACCCGGAGCAACAATAATGCGCCCTGCCGATGTAACCGATATTGACGCCACCAACACTGCCATTATCGGTATCCCAACCGACCCTCAAGGCGAATGCGATGGCGCACCAAGCGGCTTAGGATGCAACAACATAAAAAGCGGAACTGAAGTGACCATCAGCACCCCTACTGTTACGTTAAGTACCGACAAAACTATTATTGCTGAAGACGGAGAAACAGCCGTAGTTACCGCCACACTCTCCTATCCATCAGCATTACCTGTAACCATAAAACTAGATTTTACTGGTGCACCACATAGAGGTCATGACTACACAGCATCATTAACTGATATTATTATTCCGGCAGGTTCAACAACAGGCACTGTTAACATCATAGCAGTACAAGACAACATCCTCGAACCTGATGAAACAATAATAATCGACATTGCAGAGGCAATTAATGCTACCGAAGATGGTGAGCAACAAGTTACCATTACCATTATTGATGATGATGTAGCCGGCTTTACAGTTACACAAACAGATGGCAACACCACCACTTCAGAAGATGGCACTACCGATTCTTTTGATGTAGCATTAACCGTTGAACCACAATCAGATGTAACAATAGTGATAACCGGTCTCGATGAAACCGAAGGAGCACTTAGCACCACGTCACTTACCTTCACACCTGAAAACTGGAACGTACCACAAGCCGTAACAGTAACAGGTGTTGACGACGCCATTTATGATGGCAACATAACCTACAGCCTAACTCTGGCTGTTGACATTGCTAACTCTAACGTCTTATTTGAAGATATGGAGCCGCAGCAAGTATCGGTAACCAACCTCGATAACGAAACGCAGCCTGTTATTTCAATAACCGGCGGCTCGGCAACCGAAGGTGGTAACATTCAATTTGAAGTTACTCTTAACTATGCTAGCACACAAACCATTACGGTTAACTATGCAACCAGTGACAACACAGCTAGCATAGCCGATAACGACTATACATCAACCAGCGGCACCCTAACCTTTGCCCCTGGCGAAACATCAGCAACCTTTACAGTTGCAACAGTAGCCGACACAAAATTTGAAACTGATGAGACACTGACTGTCACTCTTAGCAATGCAATAAATGCTACTATTGGCACGGCATCTGCTATCGGCACAATTACCAATGATGATACCCAGCCAACGGTATCTTTCTCAGCAGTACCAAATACCATTTCTGAAAAAGATGGCAGCTCAACAGTTACATTTATACTGAGCAACCTCTCTTATCAGGATGTTGTGGTTACTATTGCTGCATCGGGAACAGCCACTTCAGGCACCGATTACGCAGCATTACCAACCACTGTAATCATCCCCGCCGGCTCAACATCAGCAACAGTTACAATTACTGCTATTGATGACAATATCACTGAAGGAGACGAAACAGTATTAATCGACATTACCGGAGTAACCAACGGCACCGAGAATGGCACCCAGCAAATTACCATCACCATTGCTGATAATGATGCCCAGCCTACCGTTAGCCTATCTATTGATAATGCTACCATTGCAGAGGCGACAACAGGAACAGCTACTGTAACTGCTACCCTAAGCAACCCGTCAACAGAAGATATAGTTGTAAGTCTTGGCTTCACTGGAACAGCCGGTTCTGCTGATTATTCCACTAGCGGAACAACAATCACCATTCCGGCCGGTTCTCTATCAGCAACAGTTACAATTACTGCTACCGACGACAATATTGCCGAAGGAGACGAAACGATAATAATCGACATTGACGGAGTAACCAACGGCACTGAGAATGGCAACCAGCAAGTTACCATTACTATTACCGATAACGATACTGCCGGTGTTACTGTTTCACCAACATCAGGTTCTACAAGCGAAACAGGCAACACATTCATCTTCACCGTGGTACTAACCTCTCAACCAACAGGCAATGTAACAATACCCGTTTCATCGTCGGACACCAGTGAAGGCACAGTATCTGTAAGCGAAATAGTGTTTACACCCGCCAACTGGAACGTGCCACAATCCTTAACAGTAACCGGAGTTGATGATAATATTTCGGATGGAAATCAGAGTTACACCATAGTATTGGGAGCAGCCACATCAACCGATAGTTTCTACAATGGCTTCAACCCTGTTGATGTGCAGATGACCAATATCGACAATGACGTACCCGGCTTCACTGTATCATCCATAAGCGGCAACACAACCGAAAACGGCGGAACTGCCACATTCACAGTAGCTATCAACACACAGCCTACAGCAGATGTAGTGGTTACGCTATCGAGTGATAATACAACTGAAGGAACAATTAATACTACCCAGATCACCTTCACTTCTTCCAACTGGGACGATGCACAAACAGTGATTGTTACAGGTGTTGACGACAATGTATTGGATGGCGATGTAACCTACCACATCGTATTTGGAGCAGCCATTTCATCGGATGCAAAATATAACGGACTTACACCAGCTGCGGTAACCGTAATAAATGAAGATAACGACGTGGCAGGCTTTACAGTGACCCAAACCGGCGGTAGCACCATTACCTCTGAAGAAGGAACTACCGACACCTTTGATGTGGCATTAAACGTAGTACCATTAAGTAATGTAACCATTGTAATAACAGGTTTGGATATCACCGAAGGAGCACTTAGCACCTCTGCATTAATCTTTACACCTGCCAACTGGAATGTGCCACAAACCGTAACAGTAACCGGTATAGATGACAATATTTTTGATGGCGACATTACCTACACACTTAATTTGGCCATTGATGCATATAACTCTCACGCTTCATTTAAAGATGTGGCATCGCAGCAAGTGTCGGTAACCAACATCGACAATGAACAACAGCCGGTTATCAATATAATTGGTGGTTCGGCAAGCGAAGGTGACAACATACTGTTTGCAGTAACACTGAATTACACCAGCACCAAGGAAATTACAGTTAAATATGTAACCAGCAACGGTACTGCAACCGGTGGTAGCGACTATACCATTAGTAGCGGCACATTGACCTTTGCCCCCGGCGAAACATCAAAAACCATTACAGTTGCAACAACTGAAGATGACATATACGAAGAAGACGAGACACTGCTTGTTACCCTTAGCGATGCTACAAATGCAACTATAAGTACAGCCTCTGCCATCGGCACCATCACCAATGACGATGCACAGCCAACGGTAACTATTTCAGCAGCACCAACTACTATTTCTGAAAAAGATGGCAGCTCAACAGTTACATTTACACTGAGCAACCCTTCATACCTGGATATCGAAGTTACTATAGAAATATCGGGAACAGCCACCTCAGGCACCGATTATACAGCATTACCAACTACAGTAACCATCCCGGCAGGAGAAACATCAGTAACTGTTACAGTAAATGCTATTGATGACAATATTGCCGAAGGAGACGAAACAGTAATAATCGATATCATCGGAGTAATAAATAGTACAGAAGATGGCAACCAACAAGTTACCATTACTATTGCTGATAATGATGTTGCAGGCATTACAGTTTCACCAACATCCGGCACTACCAGCGAAACGGGCAACACATTCACTTTCACTGTTGTACTGACCTCACAACCAACAGGCAATGTAACCATCCCTGTATGGTCAACCAACGAAAATGAAGGCACAGTATCTACCGAAGAGATAGTTTTTACACCCGATAACTGGAACGTACCACAAACCGTAACAGTAACAGGCGTAGATGATAACATTTCGGATGGCGACCAGAGTTACACCATAGTATTGGGAGCAGCCACATCAACCGATAGTTTCTACAATGGTATCGACCCCGATGATGTGCAGATGACCAATACCGATAATGACGTACCGGGCTTCACAGTATCATCCATAAGCGGAAACACCGCCGAAGATGGCGGAACTGCTACATTTACAGTAACCCTTAACACAGAGCCTAAAGCAGATGTGGTGGTTACACTATGGAGCGACAACACAGCTGAGGGAACCATCGAAGTGACTCAACTTACCTTCACTCCATCCAACTGGAATGAGGCACAAACAGTAACCGTTACCGGTGTTGACGACAACATACTGGATGGCGATGTAACCTACCGCATTGTATTTGGAGCAGCCACTTCAACCGATACTGATTATGCCGGCATTACTACACCAGCGGTGACAGTGAAGAATAAAGACAACGATGCTCCGGGCTTTGCAGTTACTCAAACCGATGGCACCACCATCACGTCTGAAGATAAAACAACAGATTCGTTTGATGTGGTATTAACCATAGAGCCACTATCCGATGTAACTATCGTGATAACAGGCCTTAACACTGCCGAAGGAGAACTTAGTGCAACAACGCTTACCTTTACGCCAGCCAACTGGAACGTGCCACAAACCGTAACAGTAACCGGTGTTGACGACAATGTTTTTGATGGTAATGTTACCTACACACTAAGATTAAATGTTGATGAGGATAACTCTGATGCTTTATTTACTAATGTAGCAGAACAGCAAGTAATTGTTACCAACATCGATAATGAGGCACTACCAGTGGTAACTCTATCCACCTCAACCACTACCCTCGACGAGAGTACAGAAGAGGAGGCAACCATTACCGCTACCATCAGTCACATATCCACAGAGGATGTAACTATTGAATTAACACTCGCCGGCGATGCCACCCCGGGTGATGATTATGAGGCACTAACCACAACAATCACTATACCTGCAGGCAGCAACAGTGGAAGCATCATCATTAAAGCAAAACAAGATGCAGTAATTGATGGCGACGAAACAGTGGAAATAACAATTCAATCGTGCACCAATGCGATAGAGGAAACTCCGCAATTAATCATCATCACAATAATCGACAAGGATGACTTCAACCCTTTAGCCAACGATAATTATCCGGCTGCTTTTGATGAAGATACCCAAATAACTGTTGATGTATTGGCAAATGATACAGGATTGGAAAATGGCGGTCTAACAGTTACCATCATCAGCAATGGCACAATTGGTACAGCCGTAGTAAACAACGACAACACAATAACCTATGTGCCCGATGCAAACCAGAATGGCACAGACGAAATTACGTATCGTGTTTGCGATGCTGATGGAGATTGCGATGAAGCTACTGTAATATTCACCATCAATGCAGTGAATGATATTCCTGAGATTATCGGATCGACCGACTACACCATGGTAGAGAACACAACACTTACCGATAACTTACTCGACAAAGTTACCGATGTTGACGGCGACGTGTTGACCATCAACACAACCCCTGTTGAGAAGCCTAATCATGGTACAGTAGTTATAAATCCTGATGGAACTTTTGAGTACAAACCCGATACCGACTACGAAGGTAACGATAGCTTTACCGTAGAAGTGTGCGATGGAACTGATTGCATACAGATTGAAGTAACTATTCAGGTTGACTCAGCCGACACCGCTCCGGTTGTTAACGATATTGATGCCTTGGTTGATGAAGACCAGGTGCTTACAGGCAACCTTTTCGACAGCGTAATCGACAATGGAGGCAGCAACATAACTGTCAACACCAACCCTGTTACACCTCCGGCACATGGCGAATTAACCATCAATGCCGATGGAACATACGTTTACGCTCCGGATGCCAACTACCATGGTGATGACAGCTTCGTGTTTGAAGTATGCAACAGCAATGGAGATTGCACTCAAGCTACAGTAAACATTACAGTTGTATCGGTTAACGATGCACCCGAAGCAGGCGACGTGGTTAACATCAGCGTTAACGAAGGAGAATCGGTTAGTGGCAACCTGATAGGAGAAGTAATAGATGTTGATGGCGACGAGCTAACAATGGCAACCATACCCGATGAGGTTCCACAACACGGAACAGTAGAGCTATATCCTGACGGTTCATTTACCTACACTCCTGATGACAACTTCAATGGTACAGACAGTTTTGTGGTATCGGTATGCGACGACTCGGGCGCATGTGCACAAGTAACTGTTATTGTAACAGTAAATGCCAATGACCCTGTGATTCCTGAAGGATTCTCACCCAATGGCGACGGAATACACGACCTATTCGTAATTCCTAACCTTAATCAATTTGGCAAAATGCGCTTTGAAGTATTTAACCGCTGGGGTAACCTGGTGTACGAATCATCGAAGTATGAGAACGATTGGAACGGAAGATCCAATACAGGATTCTCAATAGGTAAGGAACTGCCCGTAGGCACATATTTCTACCTGATAAGCGTAGATGGTATCAAGAAAAAATACACAGGCTACATCTATTTGAACCGATAAGAATAAAAATATGAAAAATATCAGATATATTTTATCCATCAGCCAGCGATCGTTATTTGGAATAAGTGGTTTGCTGCTGGCACTGTTCACGCTGTTTCCCATGGTTGCCAAAGCGCAGCAGGAACCACTTTACACACAGTATATGTTCAATACCGTTTCGGTAAACCCGGCCTACACCGGTACCCGCAACGCCCTTAATGCACTACTATTGGCTCGCCAGCAATGGGTAGGCATCGATGGTGCGCCTGAAACATACACCTTTTCGTTACATACACCAATAAACAAATACAAAATGGGTATTGGCCTATCGGTGGTTAGCGACAAAATTGGCCCTGTGAGCAACAACTATTTCAATGTTAACTATGCCTATCGCGTAAATATCACCGAAAAAACCATTCTTTCTATGGGTATCAAAGCAGGTATCTATAACTTCTACGCCGGATTGAAAGATGTGTTTTTGGGAACCGGCGATGCCGACCCCTCCTTTTACGGCAATATAGAGCAGAAAATTCAGCCCAACGCAGGTGCAGGACTCTATCTCTACAACGATAAATTCTATGCAGGTTTTTCTATGCCCAAGTTGATAGAGAATAAACTGAGCGACTTCAAATACAACGGCACCACCCTTAGTGAGTTGAAACGCCACTATTTCCTGATGGGAGGTTATGTATTTGATGCCGGAACCGAATGGAAAATAAAACCTTCATTCATTACCAAAGTGGTGGAAGGAGCAAAACCATCAACCGACATAACCCTGCAAGGACTGTATAAAGAGACCTACTGGCTGGGATCAACCTACAGACTTGGTGATGCAGTGGCATTTCTGGCAGGCGTTCAGGTTAACAGACAGCTTATGATTGGTTATTCATACGACTACACCACATCGCACCTTGCAGCATATAACAAAGGAAGCCATGAGATAGTGATAAGTTATGATTTTGACGGACTGGTGACCAACAAAGTAAAATCACCCCGTTACTTCTAACACAGAACATTCATTTTTTTGAAAAAACATTGAAGAATGATGATAATGAAAAGATATATCATTTTGGCATCGGTTATAATGTCCTTGCTGGCATCGGTGTCGGGACAAACATATAACAACAAGCTCGACTCGCTTTGGAGTGCCTACAGAATGAAACGCGGAAATACTGCTTTCGATAATATGCGCTATCTTAAAGCATCGAAAGTGTATTCACCCTTGCATCAACGGGGCGTGTTAACCAATCAGTGCAAGAGCAACCTTGCCCAGTCGTATCTCAATATTGCTATGCCGGCACAGGCGTTGGAGGTGTTCAGGTCGATGGATTCACTATCGATGACCGAAAAAGATGTGTACCTAATGTCGCAAACTCTGAAGCTTAATGCTCAATATGACGAGAGTGACTTATGGATGGCACGCTTCGAGCAGATGAAAAATAACGACACACGCCTAAAATGGCAAAGTAACAACGCCGAAGCTATTGAGAAAATTTACAACCGTCCGCGTTACAAAATTGAGTTGGCACCATTCAACTCTTCCGAATCCGACTTTGGAGCCTTCCGCACCGATGGTCAGGTGCTGTTTTCGTCAGCCCGCAAAGTGCCCGAAGTGCTATCGCGCGAATATGGCTGGAAGAACACTCCTTACCTTAACGTGTTCACAACCACTATGGAAGGGGGTTCAAACAGCGAACCGAAAATATTTTCACCCCGCTTGCGAACAGCCTATCACGATGGTCCCGTAAGTTTTAGTGCCGACGGCAACCAGATGTTTGTAACCCAAAACCCCTATAAATTCCCGGGCAAACTGGGTAAAAAACAGATTAACAATTTCCGCCTTCTTGTATCGTCAAAACAGGCAAATGGAGAGTGGGGACCTCTGGAGCTACTTCCATTCAATGGCAATGGCTTTTCCACAGGGCATGCAACACTATCACCCGACCAGCAAACACTTTGGTTTGCCAGCGACCGCCCGGGAGGAATGGGAGGTTCGGATATTTACTATGTAACCCGCCAGGATAACGGGTGGAGCGAACCGGTAAATGCAGGTCCGGAGATAAACACCGAAGGTGACGAAATGTTTCCTTTCGAAGGGGCTGACGGACGGCTGTATTTCTCATCCAACGGCCATCTAACATTAGGTGGTTTGGATATTTGCATAGCATTCAAAACATCCGAAGGATACAAAATAAGAAATATGGGTGTGCCTATCAACAGTACCTATGATGATTTTGCATTGTTCCTGAACAGCGACGCAACTACCGGATATTTTGCCTCGAACAGGGATGGCGGCGTGGGCGATGACGATATCTATACCTTTGAAATAACCGACCCCGTGCTTCTTACCAAAGAGATACACATAGTGCTGAGCGATAGTGAAACCAAGAAAATCATTCCTCAAACAGCATTGACTATCAACAACAATGGCAAAGAGATACCCCTTAAAACCAACGATAAAGGAGAAGTGGTATATCAGTTTGAAGATACCGATAAGCTAACAGCCTCGGCAGCACCCATTGGCTACAAACCCACCAGCAACACCTTTACGCCGGAGGAGACAATTACTTATGCCGAACTATTTGCCGATCCGATACCGGTATGGGGCGTTTACGGTACTGTTACCGATATGGCCAGCGGCTTGGGAGTTGACAGTATCCAAGTGCTGATTCAGCCTGTTGGCCAGCGTCACTCCATTGGAAACCTCACACTCGATGGCGGTACATTCCGCAATCAGTTGGAGCCGCAGACCGACTATATTATCATATTCAGCAACAGCGAATACTTCACCAAGCGTGGCACCTTTACCACCAAAGGACGCAAGCCGGGCTGGATTAACGTGAACGAATTTATGGATGCATCCATCGAAAAAGTTGAGGTTAACAAAGTTATAGAGATACCAAATATCTATTACGACCTGGGCAAATGGAACATACGTAAAGATGCTGCTGTTGAGCTGGATAAAGTAGTGACATTTATGAACGACAACCCAAATATCATTATAGAGCTGGGATCGCATACCGACAGCCGCGGCAGTGCAACATCCAACCAAACGCTATCGCAAAAACGGGCTCAAAGTGCTGTAGATTACATTATTACCAAAGGCAATGTGAGCCGCGACAGAATTACAGCTAAAGGATATGGCGAATCGATGCTTAAAAACCATTGTGCCGACGGAGTGTCGTGTTCAGAGGCTGAGCATCAGCAAAACCGAAGAACAGAAATCAGAATTGTAGGAGTAAAATAGACCGATTCTGATATGAGCAATAAAAAATCTACAGCTGTGAAATATTCACTACTGTGGATTTTTTTTGAGTTATTACCTTAAATCCGCAAGCTAATAAAACAAAATTTCATTACGGATTTTTATAGTCCA
>CAZWOA010000101.1:0-10476 GCA_964635545.1 uncultured Marinilabiliaceae bacterium | reverse complement strand
AACCCAGGACCCCAACATTAAAAGTGTTGTGCTCTACCAACTGAGCTACTGAATCATCCTATTGCTATTTGATGAAAACGAGTAATAACCTTACAACTAAAAATGTGACCCAGCTAGGGCTCTAACCTAGAACCCCAACATTAAGAGTGTCGTGCTCTACCAACTGAGCTACTAAGTCATCTTTAATTGCTGAATCAGTCTTTTCTGATTCTACTGTAGTACGTGATCCAGCTGGGGCTCGAACCCAGGACCCCAACATTAAAAGTGTTGTGCTCTACCAACTGAGCTACTGAATCCTCGTTTTCTCAAATGCGATTGCAAAAATACGCCCTTTTTTTTAAACTGCAACAAAATACCATTTAAAATATGAAAAAAAATGCAACTATTTCATTAACACACTGATTAACACAACATTAATCATTGAGAAAAATCACACTTTTATTGCACCATACCTTTTTAAATAAAGCTTTTTCTTGTTTTACTGAGCAATAAAGCAAAAATAGGATTACAAATTATCATTGTCAATCCCTTCTTTTGTACTTTCATATATTTCGATTGTTTTATTAATCAAATCTAAATCTTGCAATGCTTCACCCTTATTTGGATATTTTTCGGCAAGCTTCTCTATTTTAACTCTCAATTTTCCTGCTGCTGCTTCATTACCGCTGAATAGTTCAATGGCATGCTTAATTCTTATTTTATTGGTTTGAAACTTGCTATTGTTATTAATATAAGTTTTCAACACACTATCATATAGGCTTTTAGATTTCGCACTAAATCCATTAATCATTAACTCACAATATAAATAATCACATTTAAGTTCGAGGTTATAGATGTTATTATCTTCACCGTTTATGTCAATTACTGCCTCTATATTTTTTTGTGCATCTTCAAAGCTGTAAGTATCAACCATATGACTCACAAAAATACTTGCAGCCATCAGTTTATCACTGTTGTCGGTATAAAAATTCGGATTTACAAAATAGTGCTCAGGCATATTTGCAAGTCGTGTACCCGAAGTTTGCTCTGCATTTATTTTCAGTGTTTTTGTAAATAATTCAAGAAACTCATTATCATTACGCCTTCTCCAATAGTAATATCCATCAACAGGAATACCTCCCATTTTCACAGGCAAACCGTTAGAAAGAGCAAGAAGAAGCCCTATAATACCCATTATGGCAATGAAACCTCCGGGGAAGAGCGATTTTATTCCGAAGAGAGATAAATAAAGCACCGAAAGTACAACAACCATGAGGTTAACAACCACACCTCCTGCAATATACATCGAAAATTCTCGACTCGTTATCGGTCTTTCAGAGTACATCAGGCATTGACCACCTGTGCCCGATATGTTATAATTCTTAATTTTCAATTTGCCACCTTCGCTAATCAAAACCCATCTAAAAAAACGAAACGACAAAAATTTAAAACCTGCCAGCAAACCGCCTATTAAATGGCCAGTTTCATGTAGTATGGTATGAATGAAAATAGACATAAAAGCAAATATTAGGAGTGCTGAAAAACTAATGATAAACTCAAATCCCGACATATCACTCAGTGAAGAACCTGATGATGAAGCTATTGAGGTGATTATCGGCAAAATAGAAAGTCCCAATATGGTACCTATGATAAATCCGGCACCAACCTTTAAAAATGATTTGATTTTATTCTTCATAACTAATTTGAATTGAAAATAATCGACGAATTTAAACATAATAATAAAATGTGCCAAAATATGCTGTGTATTGTTGGCTACAAGGAGATGTTCTAATTTTTGACTTTAATTCTTTTTAATTAGTCAAACATATAAACCAAAATATATCTGTTTATGTTATATTAGATAAAGAAGTTACACCAAACCTACAACCAACATGGATTATATAAAACAGAGGCTCTATGAAAAGGGGCAACTAAAGGCGCAACTGGTCAAGAAAATTGTGAAAGAGCATGGTGATACCGTGGTTCAAGAGATTACTATTGGCCAGATTTTACTGGGTCAGAAAGGTATTGTGGGATTACTAACCGATACATCTAAGCTCGACCCCGAGGAGGGCATCCGCTTTAGAGGTTACACCATACCCGAGTTGCGCGACAAACTGCCTAAACTTTGTGATGATGGAGAGCCGCTGCCAGAGGGGTTGTTCTATCTAATGCTACTGGATGAACTGCCTAACATTGATGATGTTAACTTTATTAGCCGCTCCTGGAGTGAAAGGGCACAAGGCATTCCTTCACACGCATTTGACGTGATAAACTCTCTTCCTAAGAGTGCACACCCTATGATACAGCTAAACACTGCTATTTTGGCCATGTCCACCGAGTCACAATTCCGTAAAGCCTATCTCGAGGGAATGGATAAGCGCGACTACTGGAAGCCAACCTACGAGGGGGTGATGGACCTTATTAGCAGATTGCCCATAATAGCAGCCTACATTTATCGAAGGGTATTTTATGATGAGAAATATATCGATTTTGACCCATCACTGGACTGGGCAGGCGGGTTAGCGCACATGATGGGCTTCGATAGCGAGGAGGTTAAGAGGTTGATGCGGCTCTACATGTTTATCCATGCCGATCATGAGGGAGGGAACGTATCGGCACACGCCACACACCTGGTTGCTTCGGCACTATCTAACCCATACTACAGCTTCTCGGCGGGCATGAATGGCCTGGCAGGCCCACTACATGGGATGGCCAATCAAGAAGTGATGATATGGATTGAGAAGATGATTGCCGAATTGGGTACCGAAACGCCTACGAAAGTTCAGATAAAGACATATGCCGAAAAAACTCTTCGCGAAGGGCAGGTTATACCCGGCTATGGTCATGCTGTTCTCCGTCGCACCGACCCTCGTTTCTCGGTACAGTTAGATTTTGCAAAAAAATATATACCTGAATCACCGTTAATAAAGCTTGTGACCAATGCATATGAGGTGATACCCGATGTGTTGACCGCCACCGGGAAAATAAAGAACCCATGGCCCAATGTGGATGCTATCTCCGGATCGCTGCTGTCAAGCTATGGTATTAAGGAGCATAAAATATACACAGTACTGTTTGGAGTGTCGAGAGCGTTGGGTGTGTTATCGTCTTTAATATGGGATAGGATGTATGGTTTACCAATTGAGAGGCCGTCATCTCAAAGCCTCGATTGGTTTGCCCGTAAAGCAGGTATAGACCTTAAAAACGAAAGTTTGTAGCCATTAAAATGTATAGTAATGTGGAAGGATAAAATGAGTAAAAGGATAAGCATAACGTAAAAAAATCTTTTTAGTATGGCCTTATTGACCATTTAATGTTTTTTTTATTATTTTTAGCCATTGAATGGAAGCTAGAAAGATTAAACTGTCATTGATTATACATCAAATATTGTTGATTATTGCTATTTTTATAGTAGTACCGGCACAGCTATGCGCACAAGTCAACGAGTTTAATGTATCTTCCTACAACACAAGTAATGGCATCTGCAATGATGATATTACAACTCTTTTCACCGACTCTTCGGGGTTGCTATGGATAGGGACTAACGACGGACTGATGCGTTTTGATGGCTATCGTTTCACCTCCTATCGCTACCGTGCTAATGACTCTAACTGCATAGCAGGCAACATCATACGCGATATCGACGAAGGACCTGACGGCAACTTATGGATTGCAACTGCTGAATATGGAATTTGTATTTGGCACCGACGTAGCGATAAATTTGTTTGCCTCAACAACAACCCCAGTAAAACTCAACTTCCAGAAAGTGATATTTTGGGAATGAAGATTATCAACAATAAAGTGATGGTAAAAACCAAAAACTATCTGTCGATAATCGATCCGATAACATTTAATATTGAATCGGCACCAATAATAGAGAACCTCACCCGCAAATATGCACTGGGTAAGGTGTCAATGGTTCCGGTGCGTGGCGGAAGCGAGATTTTTATAGGAGGAATAGACGGCTGTCATTTGTATAATATCGATAATAAGCGTTTTGTAAAATCGGGTGATTTCCTTAACAGCATAAGATCTGTTTATCAGATTGAGCCAATGGGTGATAAGTGGATGATTAGTTCAAACAGCGGACTCTATATTTGCGACGACTCACTGAATATGACCAATGAATATCCGCTTTATAGATACGATTTCGGAAATTCGGGAATATCTACAGCAGGTGATACAGCCATATGGATAGTAGGAAATAATTCGTTGGAGTATATCAACATAAAAACCGGAGAATTAAAAACCTACATCAATGATATTAATCCAACTAAAGAGACAGGCGTATTCGGAGTAAGCACAATTTTTGAGGATAACCACCACAATCTTTGGGTTGGCACCAAACATAGCGGATTGTTGCGTTTAGATCTTAAAAAGCCAAAATTCGCACAACTCAATTTTATTAATGACCATGTTTTCCCGGCTCAGGTATCAGAACTAAATATTAACGATAAGGGAACTCTCTTTTTTGCTGCAGGCACCAAGGGCGTTGGTATTTCGCATTATGCCGGGCAAAGACAAAACAACCTTAAAGTTAACTACATAAAGATTGAAGATAAGGAAGTTACCTCAATTCTATTGCGTAAAGATGGTAATATATGGATAGGCACTGATGCAGGTATTCATATTATGCGCAGCTACGATTATAGAATCACCGAATTTGACTATACAAAGCAAAAAGAGTTTGAAAATCTAATAGGCCAAAATAAAATTAATGCTTTGATGGAAGATAAACTGGGTAATGTGTGGATAGCAACCAGTTTCGGATTATTCAAATATAACGGAAAGTCAATAATAAGCTACTTCTGTCGCAGCATAAATGGCGATACAGAACTATGTAACGATTGGGTGAATACTGTATATGAAGATAAGCAAGGATGGATATGGGTGGGGACCAATGAAGGATTGAGGTATATGGCGCCCGGTGATAACGATTTTACCTATGTGTGCAATACAAATGCGGAAGAGACTATAATTGCTAATAACCACGTACTATCATTTGGCCAACTTTCAGACCATGAGATACTTATAGGTACACGATCGGGACTTACCACATTCTCTAAGAATAATAACTCGTTATATATTTTCCCCAATAACCGCCAACTCAACAATGATGCCATAAATACTATAGTGATTGATGATTTAAAGCAGATTTGGGTGGGTACTAATAACGGAGCGTCGTTAATTAAGAAAACTCAGGAGATACTCAACTTCCATAATCGCGACGGATTGAGAAATACTTATTTCCAGAAAAAATCACTACTTCTTAATAATGGGATAGTATATTTTGCCGGGGTAAATGGTATTAACTATATCGATCCTGCGGATATTACAATAAATAACACCACTTCTAAGCTGGTTTTTAGCAATATAACCTCAGAACATAGAAATGGCAGCCTGAAACAAATACAAATAAATACACCGGAAATACGATTAAGATATAAAAGAGGCCAGATTATAAATTTTGAGTTCTCATCGCTCGACTTTACATTTCCTGAAAGATGCCTATATAAAACATTTATAGAAGGTTACGATCAGCGATGGAGTAAACCTGATGAAAACAGCACGCTTACTGTTTACAGTCTCCCACCGGGCAAATACACCCTCAACGTTATGGGTTCAAATAGCGACCATGTGTGGGAGATGGAGCCATTGCAGGTGAAAATTAATATTGTGCCCCCACTGTGGCAAACCAAATATGCATATGCCTTCTATTTTCTGATGATGCTGGTGGTACTACACCTTTTGGGCAACTATCGACTATTGAAAATAAGGCGTAAATATCATTCGTTGGAGGCTAAGTCAAACTCGAAAATTTTGATCGAGGAGCAGCGTAACCAGCTGGCTACTGTGCATCAAAGTTTAACCGACAGTATCAATTATGCCAAGAGAATCCAGGAAGCACTCATACCATCCGAAGAGGTGGTAAGAACTTTATTTAATGAGGCATTCGTATATTTTAGACCCAAAGATATTGTAAGTGGCGATTTTTATTGGTCGTATGAGAATGATACCAAACAGATAATAATCGTTGCCGACTGTACGGGCCATGGCGTTCCGGGTGCGTTTATGTCTATTATCGGTCTCGACTTAATTAAAAATGCCGTTGAGCAGCAGCAACTATATAACCCGGCTCATATGCTCACCCTACTCAACAGGGGCATACACTCCACGTTTGCATCCAGTGGCAATAACGATGCTAAAGGCTTTCATATAAACGATGGAATGGACATCGCCGTGTGTGTGATAGATAAACCCACAGGTACTATGGAATTTGCAGGTGGCATGTCAACCATTTACCTTATTCGCGACAATGAGATGTTCAGCTACAAGGGTGACCGCCGCCCCATAGGGTCGGTTGCATCGGGCGAAACCTATGAGTTTGAGCAACATACCATACAGCTACAGGATAATGACTTTATATATATGTTCTCCGACGGATATGCTGATCAATTTGGTGGACCCGAAGGTAAGAAGTTCAAATATCGTAGATTCCGACATCTGCTGCTTAACATCCATAAACTGCCCGCCATGGATCAGAAAAATATAATTCACCAGAAATTTGAAGAGTGGATAGGCGATAGTTATGAGCAGATTGACGACATACTTATACTGGGATTCTCATACACACAAAGTAAAGATACTCAATAACAACTACTTGCAACTAACTATAACGAGTTGAAAATAGATTTTAAACTCATTGAAAAATCTATTAACTTTGTGCGATTTTTTTAAACGATAACTAAAATGGGATTACAATGTGGAATAGTTGGTTTGCCCAACGTGGGTAAGTCAACTCTATTTAATTGTCTATCAAATGCAAGGGCTCAGTCGGCTAACTTCCCTTTCTGCACCATAGAGCCAAACGTAGGCGTAATAACAGTGCCCGACGAACGGCTTGTAGAACTCGAAAAACTTGTCAACCCACAACGTGTAGTCCCTACGGTTGTTGAGATTGTTGATATTGCAGGATTGGTAAAGGGTGCCAGCAAAGGTGAAGGATTGGGTAATAAATTCCTTGCCAACATACGCGAAACCGACGCCATAATACACGTGCTGCGCTGCTTCGATAATGATAATATCACTCACGTAGATGGTAGTATTGACCCGGTGCGCGACAAAGAGGTGATTGATATCGAACTTCAGATAAAAGACCTCGAAACTGTAGAGTCGCGCATTGCACGTACCGAGAAACAGGCGAAAGCAGGAAAGGATGCCGATGCTAAAAAACTTGTTGAGTTGCTTTACAGATACAAAGAGGTGCTAGAGAGTGGTAAGAGTGCACGCACGGTTGAACTTACCGATTATGAGAAAAAACTTACTCACGATCTGTTCCTGCTAACCGATAAGCCGGTGATGTACGTTTGTAATGTGGATGAGGCTTCGGTGGTGAATGGCAATAAATATGTGGAAGCTGTGAAGGAAGCTGTTAAAAATGAGAACGCCGACGTGCTTATCATTGCAGCGCAAACAGAGGCCGATATTGCTGAGTTGGAGACATATGAAGAGCGACAAATGTTCCTTGCCGACCTTGGACTTTCTGAGTCGGGAGTGGTGAAACTCATCCGCTCGGCATATCATCTGCTTAACCTGAAAACATATTTCACTGTAGGCGTGAAAGAGGTGCGCGCATGGACGTTTCACCAGGGATATACTGCACCACAGGCAGCAGGTGTTATTCACTCCGACTTTGAAAAAGGTTTTATACGTGCAGAAGTAATTAAGTACGATGATTTTATTACTCTCAAATCGGAGCAGGCTTGTAAAGAGGCCGGCAAACTAAATGTAGAGGGTAAAGAGTACGTCGTGCAGGATGGTGATATTATGCACTTCCGCTTCAATGTGTAAATTGCATATATTTAATATTCGATAAAAGCATAAAGGGCTATCTACTCTAAAAAAAGTGATAGCCCTTTTAATTTTATGATGCATTTGAACATCTAATACCGATTGGATATCCGTAATATACCAATTGCATTGGCATAAACGGTTATCACATCGGCATTATACGATAAAACTTTGATGTAAAAGGGACTCAAAAGAGCAAAAATCTATGATTATCATCAGAAATAGAGATATTCATATATTTATAAATGCATTTTCAGGGTTAATAACTTATATTTACATCAATAATTATAAAATTGCTATTTTAAAACAATTAACAGTATGAAAAAACTATCATTACTTCTACTCACACTCTGCCTTACGTTCACTCAGGGAGTAAAGGCCGATGAGGGAATGTGGCTTCTACCTCTCATTCAGAAGCTCAATATTAACAAGATGCAGGAGATGGGCTTCAAACTAACAGCCGAAGATATCTACAGCATCAACAACAGCAGCTTGAAAGACGCTATTGTGATATTCGGAGGTGGATGTACCGGCGAACTTGTGTCGGAAAACGGCTTGATTCTTACCAATCACCACTGCGGATATGGAGCCATCCAGCAACTTAGCTCGGTGGACCACAACTACCTTGAAAATGGTTTCTGGGCGAAAAACTATAGCGAAGAGCTGCCTGCCGAAGGTCTTAAGGTAACTTTTATGAAGTACATGGAAGATGTTACCGAGTTATCGCTCAAAGGTGTTACCGCTGATATGAGCGAGGCCGATCGTGACAAACAGATATCAGCCAATAATAAAGAGATTGCAGCAAAAGCAGCCGAAGGCAATCATTATAAAACTATGGTGCGCGACTATTTTAACGGCAACCAGTTTTTCCTTGTGGTGTATGAAGTATTTGAAGATGTGCGTCTTACAGGCACTCCTCCTTCATCGATAGGTAAATTTGGTCATGATACCGACAACTGGATGTGGCCTCGTCACACCGGCGACTTTTCAATGTTCAGGGTTTATGCCGATAAAGATGGCAAACCTGCTCAATACTCTAAAGATAACGTGCCTTACAAACCAGCGCATCACCTTCCTGTATCTATTAAAGGTATGAAAGAGGGCGATTTTGCAATGACAATGGGATTTCCCGGCAGCACCGACCGTTACCTTACATCATGGGGTATTGAAGAGCGTATGAATATCATTAACCACGCCCGCATTAAACCCCGTGGTATTAAACAGGATATCTGGTTGGCCGATATGCAGGCCGATGAGAAAGTTAACATCCAATATGCATCAAAATATGCCAGCAGCTCCAACTATTGGAAAAACAGTATCGGTATGAATCGCGGCCTTGAGCGTCTTCATATCCTTGATCAGAAAAGAGAACTTGAAAATAAATTTGCCCAGTGGGTTAATGCCGATGCCAACCGTAAAAGCGAATATGGCGATGTATTGCCATCATTGAAAACCAGCTATGCAAAACAGGCTCCATACATGCTTGCAGCCCAGTTCCTGCGCGAGTGTATGATTGGCGGTACAGAGGTGTACCTATTTGCACTGCGTGCCATGGCACTCGAAAAAGCTCTTGAAGGTGGCAAAGCCGACGAGATAAAAGCTGCTAAAGAGGCAATGGAAGAGGGTGGCAAATCATTCTTCAAAAACTATTACAACAGAATGGACGAGAAGGTGATGGTTGCATTACTTGAGCTGTATCGTTCCGATATCCCTAAGGAGTATCATCCTGCATTCTTTGCTCACGTTGATAAAAAATATAAAGGAAGCTTTGCCCGTTATGCTGCCGATTTATTCAAAAAATCTGTTTTTGCTGATGAGGCACGTTTCAACAGTTTTATAGCAAATCCAACACTTAAAGCACTGAAGGCCGACCCCGCATTTGCCGGTTCACAAGATATACTGTCGGTTAACCGTATTCTTGCCGAGAGACTTAACTCTTCATCAGAAACTATTGAGAAGGCCAATCGCCTGTTCCTTAAAGGATTGATGGAGATGCAGCCAAACCGTACTTTCTATTCTGATGCCAACTTCACAATGCGCCTAAGCTATGGTAAAGTGGGTGGATATGAGCCTCGCGATGGAGCTTTCTATAAATACTACACCACTCTTGAGGGTGTGTTAGAAAAAGAGGATCCTAATAACTGGGAGTTCGTATTATCACCACGACTAAAAGAGCTGTTTGAAGCTAAAGATTATGGCAGATATGCCGATAAAGATGGAAAACTGCACGTAAACTTCATTACAGATAACGACATTACAGGCGGTAACAGTGGTAGCCCGGTGATAAATGCCAATGGCGAGCTGTTTGGACTTGCGTTTGATGGTAACTGGGAAGCAATGAGTGGCGACATCACATTTGAGCCGGAACTTCAAAGATGTATAAATGTGGATATCAGATATGTACTGTTTATAATTGATAAATATGCAGGTGCAACAAATCTGATTAACGAAATGACAATTGTGGAGTAATCTACAATGAATTATAGAGAAAGGCTGCATCAAAATAAGATGCGGCCTTTTTTCAATAATATTTCAATGTAAAATTTGTAGGTATTAAAAAAATAGCTACTTTTGCACCCATATTCACTGGTCGGTTGGCCGAGTGGCTAGGCAACGGTCTGCAAAACCGTGTACGGCGGTTCG
>CAZWOA010000100.1:0-10710 GCA_964635545.1 uncultured Marinilabiliaceae bacterium | reverse complement strand
GGGCAGTACAGCTATTTCTTGTCATCGTTGAGTAACAGGTACAATGTGCTTGCGGTTGATATTAAAGATGAGCAGATTGAAGATTGCAACAACTTCTTTAATAAAATTGACCGCGCCAACCGTGTGAGATTCGAGAACCAGGATTTAGTGACTTTCAGCACCGAAGCATCGTTCGACCTCATACTCTCGGTAGATGTGATGGAGCATATCCTTGAAGATGAAAAAGTGTTTGCCAACTTCCATAAGTCACTTAAAAAAGGTGGCATGCTGCTTATATCTACCCCAAGCGACCAGGGCGGAAGCGATAACGACCACCATGAGCACGACGAAGTGCATGGCTTTATTGATGAGCATGTGCGCGATGGCTATAACATGGAGGATATAAAGCAAAAACTGCTACGGGCAGGATTCAGTAAAGTTGAGGCGCGCTACTCATATGGCACGCCCGGAAGCTTTGCATGGAAATTATCGATGAAATTCCCCATAATAGCATTAAATGCCAGCAAACTATTTTTCATATTGTTGCCATTTTACTATTTACTAACTTTTCCATTCTGCCTGATACTCAACTATCTCGACCTGAAAGGAAACCATAGCACCGGCACAGGATTAATAGTAAAAGCTTTTAAGTAACCGCATGAAATTACCACTTCTCATCGCCCGTCGATATCTGTTTGCAAAGAAATCGCAGAATATCATCAATATAATATCTATGATATCGGTGATGGGAGTGTTTACCGGCACCATGGCACTGCTAATAGTAATGAGTGTGTTCAATGGATTGCACGGTTTTGTGGGTTCGCTATTCGGCACCTTCGACCCCGATTTAAAAGTGTCGCCTGCCACTGGTAAGGTGTTCAACCTAACGCATCGTGAGATTGAAAAACTAAGAAGCATCGAGGGAGTTGAGAATGTCACAACCATATTATCCGACAACGGATTGCTGAAATATGGCAAACGACAAATGCCGGGCATAATCATGGGTGTTGACAGCCTTTTTAACAAAGTAACGGATATTGACTCAATAATGGCTGATGGTAATTCAAAGGTTCAACATCCGAGTCAAAACAGGGTAGTGCTGGGATATATCCTAGCCGACCAGTTAGGTGCCAAGACAGTGTTTGTGAGTCCGTTAACCATGTATGCCCCAAAACGAAAAGGGAACATCAACATGGCAATGCCCGAGCAGTCGTTCAACACCGAGCATGCCTCGCCTACCGGCATTTTTGCAGTTATGCAGGTGGAGTACGATGCCAACCACGCCATAATAGACATACACCAGGCACAGCGGCTTTTCGATTATGATGAAAACACCTTTAGCGCATTGGGAATTAGGGTTAAACAGAACTCTTCGGCAGATAACGTGAAGAAAGTGGTGGCTGCAACATTGGGAGAGAATTTTATAGTTGCCAATAAATATGAACAGCACGCATCATTTTTCAAAATGATGAAAGTTGAGAAATTTATGGCATTCCTCATTCTATCCTTCATCTTGGTTATTGCGGCTTTCAACATTATTGGGTCATTATCGATGTTGATATTTGAGAAGCGGGAAAGCATCTTCATACTGAAAAGCATGGGTGCCGATCAACGCCTTGTTACTCGCATATTCCTGTTTGAGGGGTGGCTCATATCGCTCACCGGCATTATTGGCGGGTTGATTGTGGGAGCAGCATTGGTGCTGATACAACAACACTTCGGCATAATAAAATTTCAGGGTATGGGAGCTTATATTCTCGACTCATACCCTGTTAAACTAATTGCTTCCGATATTATTTTAGTTATGGTAACCGTATCGGCCATTGGAGTTTTAGCAGCGTGGTATCCCGTTCGCACTATTGCCGGCCGCTACTACAATGAAATCAAGGATTAAGCAACTGTATCTGACTCAGTTTCCGCACCCGAAATCATATCGCCATATATTTCACTTATTCTGTCGAACACATTATTAAGCTCCTCCACAGATTCGGCACGCAGCATCTCAATCTTTATATTTCTAAAATTTGGCAATCCCTTGAACGACACCGCCATGTGACGCCTCATATGCAGTATGCCTCTCCGCTCACCAAACCACTCAATGGTATTGTTAAGCTGCTCGCGAAGCATCTCCACATGATTACTTATGGTAGGTTTTGCCAGTAATTCGCCATTGGTTAAGTACTGCTTCACCTCTTTGAAAATCCAAGGACGACCAATAGCGCCACGCCCAATCATTAGTGCATCTACGCCGTATCTATCAAGGTAAAGTTTAGCTTTTTCGGGCGAAGTGATATCACCATTTCCAATGATTGGAATTTTAATGTTGGGATTATTCTTCACCTCTCCTATCAGAGTCCAGTCAGCTTCGCCGGTGTACATCTGTGCCCTGGTGCGCCCGTGTATGGTAAGTGCTGCAATGCCAGTATCCTGCAACATAAGAGCCAGTTCGGCAATAATTTTTGAATCCTCATCCCAGCCCAGGCGGGTCTTTACGGTAACAGGTAAGTTTACAGCCTTAACTATTGCAGATGTTATCTCGAGTATCTTGGGGATATCGCGCAGCATACCCGCACCAGCTCCTTTGGTGGCAATCTTCTTCACCGGGCAACCAAAATTGATATCTATAAGTTCGGGCGCAGCCTCTTCGGCAATCTTAGCCGCCTCAACCATTGCAACCACATCCTTACCATAGAGCTGAATGCCCACGGGACGCTCCTGGGTGAGTATGGTTAGTTTGCGTTTTGTACTCTCAATATCGCGTATAAGCGCATCAGCACTCACAAATTCGGTGTACATAAGGTCGGCACCATATTTTTTACACAACATTCTGAATGGAACATCGGTAACATCCTCCATGGGAGCCAATAATAACGGGTGTTTATCTAGTTGAAGAGAACCTATTTTCATCAATGAACAATTAACAATGTGCAATTAACAATGTGTAATTAATAATTAGATTGAAATTCCTAATTCCTAATTCCTAATTCCTAATTCAAACAATTAGCGTGCAAAAATACAAAACTATTCGCCAACTGCTAATTAAAAATCAATCCTAAACCATAGCTGTAATAATGGCATCACAAACTACTTAATGTAACTTGAATCAAACAAAACATTCCTCAGTTGGTTTATCATCATAGAAAATAAACACATAATGCATTGTTATTGACAATAAAAATGTTAATTTTCCAATGTTAAACACCGCCCCATGAAAAGATTTATTCTCATTTTAAAAATGGCAATCTTGTGTAGTACATTTGTCTTTGCCCAAAACCATCTACCCGAATATTCAGGTATTGCAAGCGACTCATCTATTGTGTGTAAGTTGATAATGCAATCGGACAACAACTATAAAATAAACCGCAACACCACACCGGCTCTCGACATATACCTTACTGAGGCACTATCAATATGCGAAAAAGCTGATTTTATTGTTCAAAAAGCTTACATATATAACATGATTGGCAAACGCGAGCGTGAAAAATCAAACTTTGCGTCGGCCATAAAATATTGTACCGCAGCAGTTCATATAGCCGAAAAACTCAATGACATAGGTGCACTTGCCGAGTACAACAACCAACTAGGAGTAGTATTCAGGCGTATAGATGAGCACGCACTAGCCACCACTGCCCACATGACAGCTCTAAAATATGCCGAGCAGGTTAACGACTCATTCAACATAAGCGTCTCACTTAATAGTCTGGGAAACATAAAGTTAAGTCTGAATCAGAATATCACAGCAATAGAATACTTTAGAAAATCCATAGAGATTGCAAAAAAGAGAAATAACACACGAGGCTTAGCCATGAATTATAATAATATTGGCGAAGCATATATGCTGATGAAACAGCCCGATTCTGCATTTTTCTATTTCACCAAATCGCTGGCTTACAATGAGATGATAAACTCAAAACTAGGACAGGCAATAAATTTCACATCCATTGGTAACGTATTTCTTGAGAAAAAAGAGTATGAGAAAGCTCTCGACTACCTTAATAAAGCACTTATACTACACAACCAGGTAGGTGATATGATTTTACTGGCCAATACACACGCCAACCTTGGCAAGGCATTTCTGCAAACCGAAAAAACATCCAATGCAATATATCATCTCAATAAAGCACTTGATATATCTCAAAAAGCAGGCTCTAAATATATAGCTGCCGAATCATCTGCACTGCTTGCCGAACTATATGAAAGCACCAAAAACTACCCTGTTGCAATAGCAATGTTTAAGCTTAACACACAGTACAAAGACTCACTGATAAATGAAAAAAGCCTGCAACATATTGCAACCATGGAGTTGCTATACAATACCGAGAAAAAAGATCAACAGATAGTAATACTCAATCAGCAAGCACAAGAGAATGAGCAAAAACTGTATAAACAGAAATACCTATCACTTTTTACCATCTCATTTTCAATGCTTTCTACAATTATTGTACTTCTTGTTTATTATCAATTCCGACTTAAAACACGGCTAAGAACGATGCGTACCAAGCAACGTCTGCTTCGCCTTCAGATGAATCCGCACTTTATATTTAACGTGTTGAATGCTCTTCAACTTTATATACTCGAGAATGATCAGGAGAAATCATCAACATTACTTACATCATTCTCAAAGTTGATGCGTACCATATTGCAAACCAGCAACTTTGAGTACATATCCATAAAAGATGAAGAGACAATTATTAACCACTACCTAAAAACTCAGCAACTAAGATTCTTAGAACCATTCACTTATAATATTGATGTTGAAGATGAATTGAGGATGGACAATACAGCCATTCCACCAATGATAACACAACCATTCATTGAGAATGCAATTGAACACGGCTTCAACAAAATAAATAGTGAGTGCCACATAAACATAAGGATATTTAGAAGCGATAAATCGGTACAGATTGAGATTAGCGACAACGGTGTGGGCATAAATAATAGCAAGCACGATGAAACTAACATCTCCAAACATAAATCCATGGCCACTAAAATCACAAAAGAGAGACTGTTAATACTTGAAAAAGAGACAAATAAAAAAACTAACCTAGAGATAGAGGACAGAGGATTATCGCAAAAAATGCATGGTACAACAGTGATAATAACCATGCCTCACTTAACGATGAAACCTTAACAAAACAGAGTGCAACACGCATAGTTATTACAGCTTATATACTATCTTTGTTTATTGAAGATTGAAAACTCATCGGCAATGAACAGATTTGTACTACTTATAGCTGTAATGCTAACACCATGGTCACTAGCGTTGAAAGCACAGCACGACCTTTCGTCGTACTACACCCATATTGATTTTGACTCTACCAAAACTGACCAACTTCTACTGCAAATAGAGAGTTTCAACTTCTTTAAGAACAATGAATATTTCAGCGATTATATCAAGGGATACACACTTCCGGGCTTCTCATTAGAACCTTCGTTGATATATTATCCATCATCAAAATTCAGATTAAAAGCAGGCTTACATTTCCAGCAGTTCCATGGCTCTGAGCACCACGAAAGGATACTGCCCGTGATAGCGGCGCAGCTAATGCTCACCAACAACCTGTCGCTTACCGTGGGAGCACTTAAAGGCCATGTGCACCACAATATGCCGGAGCCCATTTTCGACCCCGAGTGGCAGATAAACCGCCCAGTAGAGACCGGCATACAGTTTCTCTACAACACATCGCGCATCACTGCCGACCTATGGCTCGACTGGCGACAGTATATCAGGCAAAACGACACTATACCCGAAAAATTCACAGTGGGCCTCAACAGCCGCTTCATGGTGTCGCCCACTGATGCAGATTGGAATTTTTCAATACCATTTCTGATGACTGCCACACACCGCGGCGGACAGATAAGCGATTTTGATGAGCCTATGGAGTCGTTACTTAATGCCGCAACAGGCCTGATAGCGGAAAAAAACATAGACCGTAAGCATCTTAAAAAAATAGGATTTTCGCTACACGGATTTTTTTATAAAGACCTCACCGATAAAAAAGAGAGACCTTTCAATACCGGATATGCCATATATCCAACTGTGTCACTGCACAATACATGGGGCAACATAATGGGAGGCTGGTGGCACGCATCCGATTTTTACAGCCCGCTGGGTAATCCTGAGTTTATGTCAACTTCCACCTTTGATGCTAACTTCTATAGAAAAGAGCGCAATATGGTTACGTTGAAATACAACTTCGGTCGAGAATTAGCTAAGAAAATAAGGCTAAATGCAGGAGTTGAAACCTACTATGACACACATAGCGGCGATTTGGAGTATTTTTATGCAGTAAGCCTTATTTACACACCATCATTTAAAATAGCGACAATAACATCACTCTAAAAAAACAACTCACTGCAAATCAACTATTTACATCATTATTTTCTAATCTTCATATACCGAATGGTTGAGGAACTTGATGATAAAAACGGTTTTTTCTGATGATACAGCAATACCTTCGAATACATAAGCATCATCAGAAAAACTTTTATAAATGCGTATTGAATCGCCCGGCAGCAATTCATTTACAAAGTTGAGTGATACATTGCAATTCTCGATGTTTTTCAAATCATCCACATCCATAAGGTCTATCACCCACTCCAAATATTTACAGTTATTTACGTGCCCATTGGTGTCGATATCGCTAAAAACCACATTGCGGGTAATGCACAACTGCTTAGAGTCGTCCATATGAAGCCTGTCGGCATTGCGCCCCATCACCTTGGTTCTATCCACATAAGGCAGAACCGACTCAACAATTGATGGTTTCACAGCCTTGCGCAACTTGCTATCAATCACAATCCATGTGGAAGTTGCCCTTGCCTGCACATCACCATTGGCATTATGAATTTCGAACTCGCGATAGGCAAACAGCCTGTCAACACCGCGCGGCCAGGTGGTAATGCTCACCACATCGCCCCATGCAGGTATCGACACAATATCAATCTCAAGCCTTACAATAACCCATACAATACCGGCATCCTGGGTGTCGTTAAGACCAAAGCCCAGTTCATTGGCATGCCTCCACGCCGACTCCTCTATAAAACGTGTAAACCCGGGGAAAGATAATCGTCCGAAGCAGTCGGAATCATACCAATTAATATTATATTTATCAGTTCTTTTAATATTCATATCAATAGAAAATAAAACAGAAATAATATCTGTAAAGATAATACATTCGAAGGTAAGGAGAGAACAAAATGGCATGTTTGAAAATATAATTAAAAAGTTAACGCATTGAAACACTGTTTTTATACGAAACAATTGTATAAGAAAAAAATATGTGGTACTTTTGCGCCCGATTATTATCCGTGCCTACAGACAAAAATTTGGTAATTTTCAAGTATTTACGGGAAAGTATGCATAAAGTTGGTTACGTGCATGCCAAATACTTGGCGGTTCCTAATGGCTGTCTGTCAATTTGTTTTAATTAATATAAGTTGGTCTAATTAAATTTAAGGAAGACTGTGAATACTTTAAGTTACAAAACTATTTCGGCAAACAAAGCAACCGCAGACAAACAGTGGGTTGTTGTTGACGCAGCTGACATGGTATTGGGTCGTTTGGCATCAAAAGTGGCCAAGATCCTCCGTGGCAAGCACAAGCCAAACTACACACCTCACGTTGATTGTGGTGATAATGTAATCATTATCAATGCCGACAAGGTAAAATTAACCGGTAACAAATGGAACGACCGGGTATTTTTCCACCACAGCGGTTATCCCGGCGGACGCAAGGATGTTACCCCAGCTCAGCTATTTGCCAAGAGCCCTGAAAAACTGGTACAAAGAACTGTAAAAGGCATGTTGCCTAAGACACGTCTGGGTCGTCAGTTATTCAGAAACCTGTATGTTTATACAGGAAGTGAGCATAAACAAGAGGCTCAACAGCCTAAAGTAATTGACATTAATAGCATGAAATAATGAGTATGGAAGTAATTAACGCTATTGGTAGAAGAAAAGCGGCCATAGCCCGCATTTACATGAGTGCCGGCAAGGGACAGATTACTATCAACAAGAGAGATCTTGCTGTATATTTTCCCGATGCGACTCTACAGTACATTGTTAAGCAACCTCTTAACAAAATCGGTGTTATAGAAAACTACGACATCAAGGTAAACCTTAACGGTGGCGGCACCAAAGGCCAGGCAGAAGCTCTGCGTTTGGCTATTGCACGCGCACTTGTTAAAATTAATGCTGAGAACAAACCTGCTCTTAAAGAAGAAGGTTTCATGACTCGCGATTCACGCGTTGTTGAACGTAAAAAACCGGGCAGACCTAAAGCACGTAAGAGATTCCAGTTCAGCAAACGCTAATTGTCTCAGTGTGTGTTTAGTATCTAAACCCTTAAGACTCCCAATAATACGGGACTACTTCAGGGTTGCTTAAACAGAAAGTAAACGCTTTAAAAAACAGAAAATGTCTAGAACAAATTTTCAAGAATTATTGGATGCCGGAGTACATTTCGGCCACTTAAAGAGAAAATGGAATCCTGCCATGAAGCCATATATCTTCATGGAACGTAACGGAATTCATATTATCGACCTGCACAAAACAGTTGTTAAAATAGATGAAGCTGCAAATGCACTTAAGCAAATTGCAAAATCAGGACGGAAAGTGCTTTTCGTAGCTACAAAAAAACAAGCTAAAGATATCATCGCCGACAAGGTGGGAGCAGCTAACATGCCATATGTGGTAGAGCGCTGGCCCGGTGGAATGCTGACCAACTTCCCCACAATCCGTAAGGCTATTAAAAAGATGAGCTCAATAGACAAACTTATGAACGACCCTGCGTACACAAGCCTGTCGAAAAGAGAACGTCTTCAAATTTCACGTCAGCGTGCCAAACTAGAGAAAACTCTAGGTTCAATCGCCGACCTTACACGTCTTCCTGCTGCAATGTTTGTAGTGGATGTGATGAAAGAACACATCGCTATAAAAGAAGCAAAACGCCTGAATATCCCAGTATTCGGCATGGTGGATACCAACTCCAACCCTGCTGATGTTGACTTTGTTATTCCGGCTAATGATGATGCTTCAAAATCAATCGAACTTATTACCGGCATCATGACCAAAGCTATTATCGAAGGTCTTGAAGAGAGAAAAGTTGACAAGGTTGATGGTGAAGACAAAGAGAAAAAAGCATCGGCTAAAGGCGGAAGAAAATCTGACGGACGCCGCAGCAAAGCAAGAAAAGATGCTCCAGAGGCTGAAGCTGAAGAGACAGATTCAGAAGAATAATCTCTTTTTTTGATTAACGATTAAAAATTATTACTATGGCTATCACAGCTGCAGAAGTAAATAAACTTAGAAAATTGACCGGAGCCGGTATGATGGACTGTAAAAATGCCCTTACCGAAGCTAATGGTGATTTTGATGTTGCCGTTGACCTGATTCGTAAACGCGGACAGGCAATTGCCAACAAACGTGCCGATAGAGAGGCAACCGAAGGTGCTGCACTTGCAAAAGTAGATGCATCCGGAAAGCATGGTGCAATTATCGTTCTTAACTGCGAAACTGACTTCGTAGCAAAAAACGAAGGCTTTGTAGCTCTTGCTAACAAAGTGATTGATATTGCACTTGACAAAAAACCTGCTGACCTTGAGGCTCTTAAAAACCTTCCTTACGAAGGACGCACACTTATCGATATGATTTCGGAGCAAAGTGGTGTTATTGGCGAAAAAGTTGACCTTGCCGCCTACGATACTATTGATGCCGAATCGGTAGTAGCATATATCCACGCAGGTAACAAACTTGCTTCACTTGTTGGTTTCAACCAAGCTAACGTAGAAGAGCAAGTAGGTAAAGATGTGGCTATGCAAGTTGCTGCTATGGCACCAGTTGCTGTTAACCGCGATAGTGTTGAAGAGAGCGTAATAGCTAAAGAACTTGAAATTGGTCGCGATATGGCTCGCAATGAGGGTAAACCCGAAAATATGCTTGACAAAATCGCTCAAGGCCGTCTTAACAAATTCTTCAAAGAGAGCACTCTTATGGAGCAAGAATTTGTGAAAGACAACAAGAAAACCATTGCACAATACCTTGATGGTGTAAGCAAAGGTCTTGTTGCTGTTGAGTTCAAAAGATTCACATTGAGCAACTAATCATTAGTTGGTCGAAATATAAAAAAGGGTTGTCGCATGACAGCCCTTTTTTGTAACTTTATAATTCTAATGAAAATTTGGCGAAAGTGATTAACTTCCCAAAATATGATGATATCCATAAAATATGCCGATTAAAACAACATGAAAGTCTAACATTTAGTACGTTAAGATGTACTTATTTTACACAAAGTGCGAAGCACTTCACTATGCTTAACCCCAAGCCTTAGTTTGGGTAAATGCACTATAGTCGAAATATAAAAAAACGTTGTCAGCATGACAGTCCTTTTTTTGTATCTTTCGGGTGTAAACAAAAAATCAAAAACATGAAATACAAACGAATACTGCTCAAGCTAAGTGGTGAATCACTAATGGGAGAACAAGGCCACGGAATAGACCCGGTGAGACTTAACCAATACGCCACTCAAATTAAAGAGATTGCCGACATGGGCGTTCAGGTGGCAATAGTGATAGGTGGTGGCAATATTTTCAGAGGGCTTAGTGGTGCCTCCAAAGGATTCGACAGATATAAAGGCGATCAAATGGGCATGCTTGCCACCGTGATTAATGCTCTTGCCATAAGTTCGGCACTGGAAAGCATAGGCACAAAAGCTAAAGTGCTCACAGCCAT
>CAZWOA010000099.1:9450-10746 GCA_964635545.1 uncultured Marinilabiliaceae bacterium | reverse complement strand
CTTGGTTGTCGGTTCCTGTAATGCTCGCAGCCCATGGGATAGCCGCAACAACCGAAGTTGTGACACCGTTTTTGTGACAAATATCGGCAAACGCACCGGGCATTCTTATAAGGTTTGCAGTCCAGTTACCATAGTGGTCCACATAGCTCCACATGTTGAACACCTCTGAATCATAGAGGTAAGTAGGAAGGGCATTCCACTGGTTGTCACCGGTACCATTTTGACCGGCCGGAACCCAGAAAAGGAATTTTCTTTCGGGATCAAGCTCCGGGAAAACCTGAGATTCCGAATTGACAAAGCGTGTCTTTGGCTTTACACGAGAAATGAAGAACTCCTCATCATCGGCATGTTGCGATGAGTAGTGTTGTCCCGGTTGCCATGAGTTATATAACGTTTCAAAAGCTTCTGAGCTAGCTTTTGGTTTCACATATTGTGGGTGGGTAGGTTCTTGTGCAAAACCCTTAACACCAACCAGAAGTGCTGTAACCAAAAATGCTCTTTTTAAAATAGAGATTTTCATAATTCTAAAAATTTAAATTGAGAAATAATAGCTGAATTTTCCGGGTCTTTTAATTTTTAAAGACCCGGAAAACAGACTTACATCTTACGTAGTTTAGAACTACGCACTACATTATTATTCAACATCTTAACTATGTAAACTCCTTGTTTTAGAGAACTTAGATTAATTGTATTATCACACTCATCAATCTTCATCACAAGTTTACCTTCAAGAGTATAGATCCATGCTTGTTCAACATTCTCAAAATACACATATGTATCTACAGGATTGGGGTAGAATGTTGAGATACTTGATGGTAATACAATGCCATCACCTATTCCTGTACCTATCTCATCACGAACCTTATCAGGCTCATCTGCAATGCCTTGATCGTGTTTATCAACAGCTATGATTGGGTCATTATCACCAATAATATTTACAGTAAAATCTATACTAAATCCTTTAGCAGTTAAACCACATGGACCGGGGTGGGTAAACCATGCATCAGAAAACACTATACGCATACGAGTTTGTACAGGGTTTGCATTCTCCGGAACAGTAAATGGAATTGTAACGCCTGTAGTTTGGAAAGCATCTGTACCTTTTCGGGCTTCTCCTAATTCAAATAGAGTTTCTGTGGCCGGATCAAAGTTTCCATCATTATCCCAGTCAATATAAGCTTTACCAAAGCACCACTTAATACCATCACCGAAATCTGCGGCTTTAAAGAAGAAGTTAAATGTTTCACCTTGCTCGGCAGTGAATGAATAGTCAGTAGCATTCATATACTGAGTGCC
>CAZWOA010000099.1:0-9350 GCA_964635545.1 uncultured Marinilabiliaceae bacterium | reverse complement strand
ACGGCACGATTTGAAATTTCAAGAGGAGAAATTTTCCAGTTCAACTTAACAGCCATTGATTTCTGTGTCTCTCTCTTAACTTCAACGATAAGGTCTTCAACACCCGACAAATCAGATAATTCACGATCATCTGTTATTGCAAGCTTACCTACATAGATTTGATAATTAGGGGTATTAGCATCAGCTTTAACTCTCAAACCAATATATTCGATATGATCTCCTTCAGCAAAATCACTCAATTCTAAAGATTTCTCTTCCCATGTTTTGTCTGATGTATTACCATAAGGTATTTCATACCAAATATTGTCATTCTTTTTCTTTAGAATAACCATTAAGTTTGTAGGATTACTACCTTCTTTATAGTTTTTAACCGCAAGAGATAGCTTAGGTGTTCCAGCACTAATCTCCAAGTCAGTTCTGTAAAGAACAATATCAGTACCTTCAGTTGTGGCAGTACCTGTTAGTTCAATTGACGACCCTCCTGTGTAAGCGTCTTTATGAGTATAACTAGGTTGAATAGCAGTAGATACAACTTTAGAATCTGCTTGGTAAACCAACCAGCGATATGTAGGCTGATAGTCCTGAGCACCCATATTGTACCAGTTGCCAAAAGTACGCTTACCTTTGTAATTATATCTCTCACCATTACCCAGCTGGAAGTTGGTAAGGAAAGGAAGTTTACCCTGAACTGTAGGACGCTCGGCAATCATTGTTGCTAAACCACCGAAGGTTGATAGTGGTTCTTTATTTCCTTCTTGCTCCCAGTTATTGCCTGTGTTGGCAAGCACAGGGCGATTGGCCGGATTACGATTACCACCCGAAAATGCACGCTCCAACAGTTTTTGATAGTTCTCCTGTATATTAAAAGCATCAGTACCGGCATTATAACTCATAAAACGGCTCTGTCCATGCTCACCCCATAAGCAAAGATTCATCTCAGCTCTATTAGAAGCATTCATTGCCGTCCAGTTTCTATTCATAGACACAATCCAAACTCCCTGATACACGTGATCAGTTTGCCCAACTGCCTTCGCTGCAGTAATTGAAGTTGGTGTACTAACAAATGCAAAATCACCACCTGAGTAATTCAACATTAAATCTATTGTCTTATTAGCCGGATTATTTCCATAATACAGAGAAGAGGCATTTGAAGAAGTAAGACCACTAGTTAGAGTATAAAGACCAACATGGAAATTAACGAATCCTTTCTCTTCTGCTATTCGGAAAAGCTCTTTATGAAATGCTACAACATCCGCTTGAGAATAACTATAGTCCTCCCAGTTGTAATTTACACCATCAAGACCAAGATACATCAAGCAGTTAATAAATGCCTCGGCATACTTGTACTTACCATTTTCCTTTGAACTTATAAGTGCAGTATAATCAGCGTCACCACTACCGGGAGTCCAGCTCTCAAAAAACTTGATTCCGCTAAACATGTCTGTTCCATGCTTATGTGCAGCATCGGCCCATGAGCCGGGTGCCTGGAAGAGTCCGTGGTTCCACGCTCCAAAAAGGTGAGTGTATTGCCACATTGAATATACATCATTGTTAAATAGCGATGATGGATATCCCCCATTACCTTTTCCTATTCCTGTCGGCAGGTTCATCCACAATTTACGTTTAGGATTAATTGTAGGATCAACTTGTTTAGTTTGATCATACATTACAGATCTAGGGCGTACATGCGAACGGGCAAACTCAATATCAAACCCAAACGCATCTCTAAACTCAGCGTCGGTAGGGTAGTTACGACCATTTTTTAAAGCTTGATAGAATAGCTCTACCATTTTCACATCTTCAAAAGGAGTCCAATCAAAAATCTCCTTCGATGCTGTTGGTGACTCCTGTGCTACGACAGGGGATGCTCCACCGGCAATTAGCAGAGAGAGCAAAATCACGTAAGAGTAAATTTTCTTCATTGTAATATATTTTTAATTAACCAATAATACCGGCATGACACATGAAAATCATGCCGGCTATATTCAAAATTTAAAAATTAGGCTGTGCTAAATCCCACCACACTCGTAATCCCTGAATATCAGGACCACCAAGAGCTTCAAGACCTGTAGTAGCCAAGTCATTCTTGCTGTTTTCATCTTGTGGAAGGAAAGGTATTCTACGGATTATATCACCTGGCACAATAGTTCCATCACCTGTATCCTCATGCCACACAGGGAAGATACGAGGATATCCTGTTCTGCGAATATCATTCCAGGCACCAAAAGAGTATGGGAATCCGGCAATATACTTTTGGGTGATAATTTTCTCAAGCATAGTTTCGTTATCATCAGCTTCATTCCATTTCACACCTACGGCAATATCGCTTCGATAATTATATATATCGTCCGATGGATCTACATACTCTATATCCTTAGCATACTCAATCTTTTTATATCCATCGAGCATAGGTGCATATATATCCTTCTCAAAACGAATCTCTTCCCAATTCTCATCAAAATCTACAAGGTAAACCCCTGAAAAGGCATTGTCTATTCCTTTGTTGTAGAAATATTCTGCAGAACCTCCCATATTCCATCCTCTTAGTGCACCTTCGGCTCTAAGAAAATCCACTTCCGATAATTTCATAACGAAAAGTTCCATCATAGCAATTGTTGTTCTTATGCCAGAGAAAGCATCTCTAAAATTAACATCATAAGATTGTCCCTTACCCATAGCTATACCAGATCTTAAACCTACAACCATAGTTTCTTCAGGAACTATATCGCCTGTACTTTCATTAATAATAGGATGGGAATTTTTAGCAAACACAAAATCTAACATAGGGTGATCATAAGCTTTCAATATCGTTTCAAATGAAGCATTTAATCTGGTATCATTCCATGTGTTAGAAATCATTATAAGTGGATGTGTAAATCCCAAATCTGCAGGTGCTAATCTCATTTGCTGCTTTTCATTATCAACCACTCCCGACATAACCGCCTCTTCTGCCCATACTCTGGCAAGCTCAGGATCTTTCTTAACCATATTCATTGCCATTCTCAGTTTCAATGAATTAGCAAAGCGCTTCCAGCTACTAACACGATCAGACGAGGCCGATAACATATCATAGCTTTGCAGTATATTTCTAATTCCATCTTTATACCAAGTTGGGCGATTGTCAAAATTATCAAGACACGCAACAATGGTGTCTATATTGTTGACAATGGTTTTATAAACAACCTCCCCTGGATTATATTTGAAAGGTGCACTTTGCTTATTGGCTTTATAGTCGGCATAAGGCATTGCTCCATAAATATCTACAACTTCTTGAGCTGCATAATTATATATAAGCAGAGCAATAGCCTTAATTTCAGGAATAGAGTCAATCTGAGGATGGTTAAGCACAGGAACTATAGCATTTTTAACCTCCATAAACGATCCCATTGCTCCACCATTAAAGTCCTGACTATTATAGTAAGTAGAAGTTAAACGACCGTCAAAGTTTTGCGGCACGCACATATAGCCTGCGTAGTTATCAATCTGAAGACTGAATTGATATTGATAAGCATGAGGTCCTGGCAGTTCAGCCTGTTTTCCTCCACGCATTGAGTATTGCGCAGGAATAATCATTCCTAGAATGCCCTTTTCAGTGAGTATGTCCAATGCATAATCAAAACCGGATTGTGAAATATCACTATGATATCCAATGCTATCAGCTTTACCGGAATGAAGCACACCATCTCCAACAATTGAGCCCGTACCCAACTCATCACCAATATCGTCTTTAAAAAGACAAGAGTTGAAGCCCAAAAGACTGATGGCAAATATTGATATATATAATAATTTTCTATTCATGGGTTCTACTATTTAGAAATTAACTGATAATGATGCTCCAAGTGAACGTGATGTAGGCATGTTGAATACATCAATATTACCTAAGCTGTTTTGGGTAGATATAGATGTTTCCGGATCTACAGGTGCATCCTTATAAATGAAAAATAAATTACGTCCTATAAACGAAAGTGATAGATCTTTTGATTGCCCAAGTAGGTTTTTAAAGGTATATCCCAACGATAGTTCTCTAAGTCTGAAGTTGGTACCTTTATAAATGTACTGAGAAGCATTAATATCACCACCAACTGCTTCATAGTAATTTCTTATTGCTTCCTCTGGAGTTTTGGTCAACTTCGGATTATTTACTATATCGGCCAATGTCATTTCCGAATTAACTTTAAAATCCAAATTTCCTGCCTCATAAGCTTTACGAGCCTTACCGGTTCTCTCAGACACACCGTAACGATCCAAATAAGCTTCGGTGAATGATATAACCTTACCTCCCACACGACCATCAATCAACACATAAAGTGACACTCCTTTGTAGGTAAATGTGTTGTTCCATCCCATTAGGTATGGTGCATTCATATTACCCATATACTTACCGAATTTTTCGGAACTCAAAGATGGACTTCCACTGCTGTTAAGAAGAATTTTACCATCGGCATCGCGGGCAAAATCGGTAACATAAATATCACCATAACTTCCTCCTTCAGAGTAGCGAACTTGCACTTTACCTCCAAAACCAATTTTCTGGTCGATAAGCATCTCCTTGCCATTCTCTTTATATGTCTCTACAATTTTGTTGTCATTATAAGAGAAGTTTACTCCAGTCTTCCACACAAGGTTGTGCGCAAGGTTAATTGAGTATCCCAATGATGTTTCAACTCCGCTATTCCTGATAACTCCTGTATTTACAGGCTTTTGCTTTCCAGCTACACTTAACAGCAAGTAGTTATTATTCATTGATGCATTATAGTATGTAACATCCCATGTAAGAGAGTTTCTAAAGAAGGATGCATCAAAACCTACTTCAAACGATTTAGTTTTTTCCGGTATGGGGTTTTCAAAGTATGCAAACTGAGAAGGAACCGCAGCACCTGTTAATGGATCAATTCTGGTAGCATCATAAATAAGGTTGGGAATAGAGTTACCCACCTCACTATAAGATGTACGCACCTTCATGTAGTTCCAGAAATCAGGAAGATCAACCATCTCATTAACAACAGCATTTGCACCAAAAGAATAATATCCATAATTATCGGAGAATCCCCTATCGGAGAATTGCTTAAATACACGATACCAGTCCTGACGGTAACTTCCCTCAAGGAATAAATAATTACGAAAACCAAGTTGCCCGGTTACAAACATTCCCTCATCCCAGTTAACCGACTTATAAAGATTACGGTTACCTGTAAGACCCGCACTGATATCAAAAATATTAATAGCAGTAGGCAGTTTTTGCCTTCTGGCATCCTCTATAGTAGCTGGTACAGTACCAATATTCTGCGATTGCCCACGACTATGGTGTGCAGTATATCCAGATGAAACAGAAACAGAATAGTCACCAAACTCCTTATTGTAACTTAGCATCCAATCCAAATAATACTCATTATTATTTGAAGTACTATTCCAATACTCTCCCCACGGCATAATTCCTGAAGGAGTTTGTGTTGTAGCCCAACGCTGACTGTAAGATAATGACTTAGATCTATCTATGCTAAATCGACCACTAGCTCGCAAACCTTCAATTATCTCAAAACTTCCTGCCAAATAACCATATACCCGCTCCTGCTCATCCATTAATTTTGTACGATTAACCAGCCAATAGGGATTGTTCTCATTCTTAGCATCATAGATCCAGTTCTGCTTATTTCCCTTAAGTTCAATCTCTTTCTCAACCCACTGATAACCATTTGCATTAAGTTGATAATAACCATAAGGCCCCGATTTCCACGTGCTTTCTGCTTTCTCATAATTACTCTTAAAGTGCTTCATATCTATATTTCGTGGAGAAACATAAAGGTGATAAAGCGGGTTTAACGACTCTCCACCACCTGGGCGGTTCTTTGTCTTCTGATTTAAGTAATTAAACGCTAGATCAATTTTAATCCTATCATTAAGGAAATTATAGTTCTGGCGGAATGAGGCCGTATGACGACTAAACGTATTATTATCCATCATTCCATTGGCAGTACTATTACCATACGAAAAATACGACAGCATATTCTTTGTACCGCCGCTTAGAGATATCGAGTTGTTAAATGTACTTCCTGTGCGGAAAAAATCCTCTATATAATCTTGAGGCTTATTGGTTAATCCCTCAACGGCAAGATCTGATGCACTCATTTCTGAAATCTTACCACCCCAGCTACCAATTTGTGTCTTACCCAATGTATTAACATTGGCACCATACACATCCTGTAATTTAGGCAACACCAATGGACGCTCAAAAGTGGCATTTGAAGTAACATTTACACTCATTTTGCCCTCTTTACCTCTTTTGGTGGTAATCATAAGTACACCATTCGAAGCGGCACTACCATAAAGAGCTGCAGCATTGGCACCCTTCAATATATTAATACTTTCAATATCATCGGGGTTAATTGACGATAGGGCATCCGAGCCTTCCGACACGAAGTTATAACCGATACCTTCGCCACCTGTAACACCTTGCTGGCCCTTAACGCTATTACTCATTGGCACACCATCCACAACTATCAGTGGAGTATTATTTCCCAGAATAGACTTGTTACCTCTAAGTAAAATTTTTGATGATCCACCAGCACCACCGGCATTGGGAGTAATGCTCATACCTGCCGACTTACCTTGAAGCGAGTTTATAAAGTTCGCATCCTGAACACGCATAAGTTCGTCATTATCCATCTTTTGGGTAGCATAAGTCAACGATTTTGCCTTACGCTCAATACCCATTGCGGTAACCACAACTTGCTCAAGCTGGTGGTTATCCTCAGCCAATGTTACATTAATATGCCTAATACCAGCAACCGATAATTCCTGACTCTGCATACCAATAAAAGAGATTACAATAGTTGCATTCTCTGGCACATTGGCAAGAGAAAACTCTCCATCAAAATTGGTTACAATACCAATAGTAGTACCTTTAACCACAACAGCTGCCCCTACCACCGGCTCTTTATTTACATCAACTATGGTCCCATTAATAGTTTTAGTTTGATTTTGCTGCATGCTCGACTGTGTTCGCTCTCTATCCTTATGTATCACTATCATCTTATTATCGATAGTGTACTTCAAGTTGGCATCCAACACTGCCGTCAGAACTTCATCAACTGAAGAGTCGTTAAAAGACCCACTAAACGATTTCGAATCATTTACTTCATCGGTTTTATAAATAATCGAATATCCGGTTTGTCGCTCTACCTCTTTTAATACTGTTTTAAGAGGAACAGCAGAGAAGGTCTTATTAACCTTTTGCGCCAATAACGTGTTAATACCTATGGAAAATCCTAGAATCAACATCATTATCAATAGTTTTTGTTTTCTCATTGATAATAGTTTAATTAATTTCTACCCTTTATATGAAACTCATCTTTGTGTGCATAAATATCAACGTCAAGGATTAGCTCTAACGCTTGAAAAATATCGTTAAGAGTTTCTCCATTACGTAGAGCTATATTAAGTTGCTTATCTCCTAGTTCTGAAGATTCAATTACAATTGACATATTGAAACGCCTTGAAAGTTTCTTTGCCAAATCATTGAGTGTTATATTATCATAAACGATGATATCTTCAATCCACTCTTTGGCATGATCAGTATCGACAGTACTTTTAGATATTAGGCCGGTAATCTTGTCATATTGTGCCGACTCACCCGGATTAAGAATGATAATTTCATTCTCTTTATTCAAATGAACAAGTCCCTCCAGCAAAGTGGTGGCAATAATTCTGTCATCGGCATAAGCACTTACATTAAACTGTGTACCCTTAACCTCTATATCGTAGCCAGAAGTTTTAACTATAAACTTTCTGCCAGCATCTTCCATAATATCAAAAAAACCTTCTCCATTAAGCTCAACAACTAAGGTTTTACGAGATTCACTGGGGTTATATGATAATTTAGAGCCTGAATTTAACCACACTACAGAACCATCGAAAAGGGTGACTTTACTCTTTTCACCATAAGGAGCCTCTACGGTAATTACCGACTTATCATCTAATCTTAGAATGCTATTTAAACCATAACCGGCAAAAAGTATTGCAACAACAGCTGCTACATTCCTAACAGCTCTAAAGATTTTGTAATATGGAGTAATTTTCTTCCTGCTTATTCTATCCGACACCAACCTCCATTCGCTCACTAGCTTAGTATCTTGACCAAGCGTATCTATCCATTCCATTTCCCATTGCATGAACATATCTTTATTCGATGGATTTGAAACCCAATCAAAAAGATCGAATTCATCATATCCTCTTATAGTTCCATTAAAATACTTATGGGATAATTTTTTATATTTATTTATGTCCTGAATCTCCATCTGCTTATTAAGTATGATTTAACAAAACGCACGAGATAAACCTTTAATTTCATCTCTTTACATTATATAACAACCAGAAAGAGTTTTACCCAACCTCGAAATTGAAAATTATTTAGAAAATATTACAAATTATAGATTTTATTGACGGGTTATGTGTAACAAAACACAACCTCACCAATAGAGGAAAATTGTAAAACCAGTTAAAAGTTACGAAATAAAAGACTAAAAATCAACAGATAGCACAAACTACATTATTGATTGAAGAAAAATAGAATATAAAAGAAGTAGCTCTTTTTTACTAAACTCTGCTGAAAAAATTTTCATTGCTTTAGCTATGTGCTTTTCAACGGCTGTTAAAGAAATATTAAGTTCTTCGGAGATTTCACGATTTTTAAGCCCTTCAAACCTACTCAGTAAAAAAACCTCTTTACATCGATTAGGTAATGAATTAACAACTTTATCGACTCTCTCTTTTAATTCATCAAAAAGCACAGCTTCGTCAGCCGACCCTAAAAAATCTAAACTATAAAGTTGTTCACCTCCCTCAAAACCAGCCTGATATTGATAATTGAAAGAACGCACTACAGCTTCGTGCTTTAGATGATTGAGACATCTATTCCTTACAATAGTAAATAAAAGTGCTTTAACAGACATAGAAGATAGTTGTTCACGCTTTTCCCAAAACGAAACGAAACTCTCTTGCACAATATCCTCCGCTTCCTGTTCAAATTTGACAAAGCGTAAAGCGTAATTTTTCAAGCGCGGATAATAACCTTTAAATAGTAATTCAAAAGCATTAACATCACCTTCTTTTACACTTTCAAATAGAATACTACTGTTTAGTTTATCGGTATGCACTATACAACGATTTCAAATTAAATTGATTATTATTTTCTCAGCGCTGTTGGTGTAGATTGTAATTACAAACTTAATAAAAAAACTTAATATCTGAAATTACAACAAAAAACCGGCGAGCGACTGCTTCCGGTTTCATGTATTCCCAATAAACTAAAGTGATTACATCACAAGTTTATATCCTTTTCCGTGTACGTTAAT
>CAZWOA010000098.1:1825-10833 GCA_964635545.1 uncultured Marinilabiliaceae bacterium | reverse complement strand
TAATTTCATTCGACTTTTGGTCTGTCTTTACCTGTCCAAGCACAAGCCCGTTTGCGGCGGCAAAAGCACTAACCATGTGAATTGCAGACTTGTTTCCCTGTTTACGTGACCCTCGTACTGTCTTACCATCTATGGCGATTACGCCTTCATTATGGCTACAAAGTTCCTTAACCCAGCCGATGAAATTGCTTTCAAAAACTGCAGAAGAAAGCCCTGCAAAGAAACGATTGAAGGTGTCGGGCGAAGGTATGCCATTATTCAGTGACAACGTTTTTTTTTAGGAAATCTATTTTTGATTTTCCAAAGTCGGAAATATCCTCCCATGTATCTGCCCCGCAAATGACGGCAGCAAGGGTGATATATACTATATCTTCGGCCAAATAAAGTTTTTTTCTATCCTTTCTGTGTTCTGGCAATGAACGTGCTAAGTTGAGCAATTTATTTTCCATTTAAAATATATCTATCTGATTATGAGATAAATACACTGTGTTTTTTTGATAGAAAAACAAGGATAAATGTCTAAAATTCAACATTTTTAGCACACTTTATGTCAAAATATTTTTAATGCGTTTGCCCTGACAGCACACACTGATATCTACCTGAAAATCAACAATTAACAGTGACTTAAAAGTGGACCTTAATGATGCTATATATCAAAGTGGTTTTTATATCTTTACACAACTTATTATATATTATCAACATATCACCACTCCGCGACTTTTTCATCCATCCTCTACTCTCCATCCTCTACTCTCTATCCTCTACCCTCTACTTATAACAACTTCTCAAGCTGTTTGGCTTTATCGTTTTGGTCGAGGCGGTTGTAGATATTGATTAAATACTTGATATGGTTTTTATTGTCAGGATTTATTGTGCGAAGCTTCTCAAACATATCACGGCTTGAACGATAATCAGCAGATAAGAATTTCAAATCGCGACGAAGAATTGCATAACTTGCAGCATTTTTATTTCTCTCATAATCAGCCATTAACTTCTTATATCTTGCCTCACTTTTATCATACAGTTTTACTGCTTTAAAATGCAGTGCCACTGTATTATCAGGATCAGCTGCAAGCATCGTGTCACACAATTTCTCTAGTTGTGCATCATCGAGGTTTGATTTTGAATGATTGAAGTATGTCTCAAACCACTGCGAGCGGGTTTTGGCATCACTCTTTTCCCAGCATTTAGCTACACCGTCATCATTGCCTATTGCACCGTATGTGGCACATAGCTTAGAGTTATACTGCTCCTCGCCCATTTCGGTAATTAACACATCACCATACTTTTCAATTCCTTGTGCCAATGCAGCCTTATCACCCTGTACTTCAATGGCTTGAATATAAAGCATCACATCATCAAAATTCTTCTCGGTCAGCAAATCTAACCAAGAGGTAGCCTTACTATAATTTTCTGTTTTAAATGCAGCTTCCGAAGCTTTTCTAATTAATCCACCATCAACTGCAACACCTTTGGATGAGGCAGTTATCAGGGATTCATAAATTGGCAATGCAGCTGCATAGTTCCCTTGCATCATATACTGATCTGCATTTTGCCGGCGGGTTTCGACTGATTTTGTTGTACTGCAATTACTAAATATCAAAATAGATAATATGGAAAATAAAACATATCTCATCTTCTCAATTTTTGTGGTTTTAGTTATAACTAGTTATTAATCTTCGTAGTATCCGGTATTATAACCATAGTGATACCTATAACTACGACCATAGTTGTAACCATATCGCTTATTTTGTACCTGATGGTCATTCAATATAATACCCACATGCTCTATACCTTCATCAACAATTGAGCCAATCGAGTTTTTAAATACATCTTTCATCGTATATTTATCGCGCGCAAGAAAAATAAGCACATCCGACAAGCGTGCAAGAAGAAATGGGTCGGAAACGATGCCCATAGGAGGTGTATCGATAATAATAATATCAAATCTTTCGCGAAGTTCGTCCATCAATTTAGCAGTCTTCTTGCTAGAGATTAATTCTGATGGGTTGGGTGGCAATTCACCCGATGGTATAATAAACAGGTTGTTGTTATTGAGGTTAACAATCACGTCATCCAATGTACACTGCCCTATAAGATAATTGGATAGCCCTTTTGCATCGCTCATTCCCACCACTTTATTCAGTCCGGGGCGGCGCAAGTCAAACCCCAGCAGCACAGTTTTCTTTGCTGCCAATGCATATACCGATGCAATATTAAGTGCGCAAAAAGTCTTTCCTTCACCAGGCATAGAAGAAGAAACAGCTATGATCGGAGTCTCTATTTCGCCTGTAAGGAACTCAAGCCGTGTTCTAACTCTTCGGAATGTTTCGGTAATTACCGATTTTGGATGTGCTAGCACTACATTAGGTTCAACTTTATTGCTATGTAATATCTCACCAATAACAGGTATTGAAGTTATTTTTGCCACATCATCTATTCCCTGAATGCGACGATTAAGCAGCTGCCTGAGGACAATAAAGCCGAGTGGCAACACAAAACCTATCATAATTGCTTTCTTCCTGCTTGCTTGTGTATTGGGTGATATCTGACCGGCGTAGCGTGCAGTTTCAAGCACTTTGAGGTCGGCAGTATTGGAGGCCTTCTGAATTTGCGACTCCGACCGCTTACGAAGCAGGAAGGTGTAAACCTCGTTGTTTAGCTCAAATTTACGCTCTATACCCAGCATTTTACGCTCAGTTTCGGGTAGTGAGTATAACTCCTCTTCAATACGTCGCTTTTGCATCATCAGCTCAGCCATGTCATCATTGGCACGTTGAACATGGTTGTTTACCGATTGAATGAGTATGTTACGTGCAATTCTATATCTTGAATTCAACTCATTTACAACAGGGTTACCTGGCTGCCCGTAGGTTTGTGTTACCGTTAGCTTTTCAGTGTTTAGATCCATCAAATCCTTAATCTGCTGAGATAAACCGGTTACCTGAGTAATGGGCATTGCAGGTGCTATAATATCATCGGGCAACGTATCCGAACTGAAATAGCCTGTAAGATATCGATAATACTCCTTGCTTATTTTTATTTGATTAACTTCTGTATCAATACGCTGAAGTTCACTAAACAGGTAAGTTGCCTTTGTTGATATACTCTGTATTTTATTGGAAGTTCTAAAATTACTCAACTCATTACCCACATCTCGCAACGAATCGGATATATTTAAAAGCTGACTCTCAACAAATGCAATTGTATTATCGGCTATCTTATTCTTTTGATGCAGGTTGGCATCTATAAATTCCTTGGCCAACCTATTCAGAAATGTGATATTCTTCTGATTATTGGTTCCTGTAACGCTTAGGCCTATTATTGATGAGTTCTCGTTGGTTTTATTGGCCCAGAATGCACCTTTATACCTGCTGGTAAGACTTTCGGGAGTATTAAAAACAAAGTAAGTACCTTTACGGTTATCGCCCGATTTTTTTCTGATGTTAATAGCTGCCCAATTTGTGATTATAGTTTCATCATAACGATGCATCTGCGAATACTTTAGTTCACCTATGCCTCCTGCGCTTCTTTTTTCTGAATAATTATAAAGCGATGCACTTTCACAATTCACAGTCAGCATAAACGACTCATTATCCACAGGCTCCACCATAATGGGAGTGTTAACAAGTTGGGCATGGGTTGAGTCGAACAGAACTTCAAAAATAGGATTGCCGTAGAGTTCGCTATTTTTCAACCTTCCCTCTATAAAATACGAAATATGAAAATCCAGTTGATCGATGGTGTGGCTAATCATATCCCATGATGTGAGCACCGCCAGTTGGTTGTCAACATTACGTAGGCCCGGAGTAAGGCCGAAACCCTCCATCATAGAAGCTTTAGAGTTGCTTTCGCCCCGCTCATCCACAAGAATGGTCATATAAGCACGATAAACAGGCAGTGAATATCGCTGCTCAACTTCTACCACGGCAAGGCTTAAAACTATTGCAACCACAAATAGCCACCAAAAACGCAATAGATCGTTTATTAGTTTGGGAATATCTATACTCAATCCCGAATCTTTAACAGAATCGGATGCTACACTCTTTTTTACTTCGGACATTAATACAATATTGCGAAATTCTTAAAATGTAACTGCTCTCACAGTTAAAGTTAATGCTAATAGCGAAGATACTAATCCAAACGAGAATGACTCGCCTATACCCCAGTACTTGGCCTTCATTGGGCGCACATAAAGTACATCGTTGGGATAAATATAGTAAAGATCGGAATTAACAATATTCTTATCAGTAATATCTATAATATATGTTTTCATCCCTTCAGGACCATTTCTGAAAAGTTTTATCTCTTTCCTTTTGGCATACACTCTAAAGTCACCACTAATGGCTATAGCCTCAATAATTGTCATTTGGTCTTTTTTCATTGTGTGCACACCCGGACTTCCAAACTCACCCAAGGCAGTGAAACTATTGGAGGCAAGCCTTACATTAATATTAAAATCCTGAAGTAGTGGCGATACTGCCTCCCTAATGCGCTGTTTGGCCAAACTCACATTACATCCTGCCAAATTTACCTTACCCACATAGGGCAGCTCTATATCCATATTATCATCGATAGGATAATATTGAAAGTTTTGATTTTGAGTAGATTGCGAGCCGGAACCTGTAGTTTGCTGATTAAAAAACGATGATATTTTAGGATCGGGGGTCGATATAGCAATATATAACTGGTCATTAACCTGAAGCATATAACGCTCGGTGATGGCAGCCAACTTTCCATATGGCGACTCCTCACTCTCTCGCTGTAGAAGAACGGTCTCGCGTTGTGGAATACAACCTTGAATTAAGGCAACTAACACTATAAAAAACCACAGTTTCGAGAATTTTCCCGCATATGATGATAAAAATGATATAAACACGAATTTTAAGCTTTTTACGTTATCCTACAAAAGTATGATATTTAACTAAATTAAAACAACTCTTTTCAATAGTTTTCACCCTAAACTATTCAAAATTTCACAATTTTAATTTCAGCAACTAATATTAAGGACAATAAAGTGGCTGAAACCAATTTTTTAAAGTACTTTTGACACCAATTATCATTGATTGAAAAATGGATTTGTATTATTTAGATTTAATTCTATTCGCAGCCTTTGCAGTATCTTTTATTATTGTTTTTACTGCAATTCCAACTATACTAGTTGTGGCGCGAAGCAAAAATTTGTTCGACGAGCCCAATAAAAGAACTGTACATAGGGTTAAAATACCTACTCTGGGCGGTTTAGCCATATTTATAAGTTTTTTGTTCACCTACTCTTTCTTTAACGATTGGTTTAACTTGGGAGGAGTTCCTTTTTTAATCTCTTCTTTGGTAATTATATTCGGCATAGGAATTAAAGATGATATACTTATAACTGCCCCGGTTGTAAAACTTATGGGGCAAATACTTGCAGCATATATTATTGTTGGACTGGGAGATGTATATATTACCGATTTCCATGGTTTTTTCGGATTAAAACCCAGCGAATTGGTGAGCCTGTTCTTTACAATACTGCTGTTTGCTTTTATAACTAACGGTTTCAACCTCATCGACGGCATAGATGGCCAGGCAGCAATTGTGGGCATAGTATCGGTGCTTTCGTTCAGCTTCTGGTTCTATATCAACGACCAGATTGAAATACCATTAATAGCAGCCGCACTAATTGGAAGCCTCGCAGCATTTATTTACTACAACGTTTTTTCCAAAAGGCAGAAAATATTTATGGGTGATACAGGGTCGCTTCTCATTGGTTTCATCATTACGTTGATGGCAGTTAAGTTTATGGAACTCAACATACAACCCAACGAACTGAAATACTCGATGACATCGGCACCGGCAGTTGCAATAGCTATTCTGATAGTGCCTATTACCGATACATTGAGGGTTTTCTTCCTGCGGTTGTCGCACGGTAAATCACCTTTCACTGCCGATAAAAACCATATCCACCACCGCATGTTATCGTTGGGATTCAGCCATATACAGATATCTGTTACTGTAGGTTTAATCAATATAGGATTTGCAGTTTTAGCCTATTCGCTTAAAGATTTGGGCACCATAAAACTTAGTGTATTAATACTAATACTTGGGTTTATAGCAGCTTCAATACCATCAATATTATTACGAATCAAAAAAAGGAGACTGAAAGAAAAACTGCATCAATTTAGCCCCAAAATGTGAAAAAATTATTAAGTTGCGCTTTAACAGCCCAAATGAATAATTAAAACATAAAAGAATTGATTATGAGAGGTTTATCACTTTCGATGGTTTTAGGCATAATGTCATTTTTTCTTATTACAGGTTGCCAAAAAGATGATGTGTCGTTTGAAGAAGACTTGCTTATCGGAACATGGAAATCGGGTACTGAATATTATAAATACAAAATTGATGGCACCGGTGGTACGTGGGATACTAGCGAAGATGTTACTGAAGAAGAAGCACAACCGTTCACCTGGACCCTGGTGAAATCGGATTTGACGCATATTCATATCATGCAAAGTGGCGATAAAATTCCAAAATACTACACTGTAACCGAACTCTCCTCCACTACGTTAAAATATAAGGATGATTTTGGAAATTCATATTCATTCAGCAAGGTAAACTAAGCTGATACCCACTTTTAAAAATAACAACAAAAATATATCGCAATGAAAACTGCGCTAAAAGTCACAGCAATAACTCTAATTGTTGCTGTATTGCTTCTTATTTCGGTGGCTTCATATGCCATCTGGTTTATTTTTACACCCGAAAAACTTACTCCTCTAATAAAAAATCAAGCCGATAAATTGCTTACATGTCAGGCCAATATTGGTGAGGTGGAGTTGACATTCTTCAGTACATTCCCCGAGTTTGGACTGAAAATTAATGATTTTGCACTTGTAAATACCGATAATCCTGCACTACCCGATACCATTATTAATACTGATGAATTGGTGTGCGTGCTCAATATACGCTCATTAATGAAGGGTAACACCCTATCTATTAACCAATTGATAGCACGTAATGGGAATATCAATATATATACCGACAGTCTTGGTGTAGCCAATTACAACATACTGAAGGAAAGCGGGGAGAAGGAGACTACCGTGGAAGAAGATTCGGTAAGTTTCAATCTGATTGACATAAGTGGTGTAAATATCGATAATATCAACCTTAGTTATATCGATAAAAAGCTGAATGTGGATGCCAAAATAGAAGGCTTAACAGCTGATATTGACGGTTCGTTGAAGAGTGATATCCTAAAAAGCCGAATGAGGATTAAGCAATCGAAAATTAGTGCAACTTATAATGATACTACATATCTGTTGCAAGCCGATATTAAGCTAAATCTTGATTCGGAATATGACCTGGCAAACCAGAAGATAGATGTTGAACGGGGCACATTAACGGTTAATGGATTGGCACTGGAACTTTCGGGTAGTGCCAATTACGACAGTATTAACGCCTCATCAACAGTAAACCTGAAATATGGCATTAAAGATTGGCAAATTGCTGATATATTGGCACTTATCCCCGAGGCATATAAAAACTATGTTGCAGATGTGAAGGCGTCCGGGCTTATTTCATCAAGTGGCACAATTACAGGAAGTTACGATTCGATTAACATTCCTATCCTCGATGTTATCCTAGAACTTAAAGATGGCAATTTGCAATATCCTGCAATTGGGATGCCCATCAGCAATATCAACGCAATAGTTACAGCAACCATCGACAAGCAAAATGTAGAAAAATCTATAATAACCATTGATTCTTCTGATGCGGCAACACCAAAATCAAAATTCGCGGTTAAGGGTGATATCACCAATATATGGGGCGATATGGAATTTAAGCTTACAGCAAATTCGGATATGGTGTTCGAAGAGTTTAATAGATTCATTCCCCACGACCTTAAAACCAATGCTAAAGGCCGTGCCAGTGGAGAATTGAAGGGAGTGTTCACGATGTCGCAAATCGATAAAATGGATCTTGACAATATGAATATCTCCGGTACATTTAATCTGAAAGATGCTGTAATAAATTATGATAGTATTACTGTGGCCACCAACCGATCTGCAATAAACTTTACGCTGCCCAATGAACCTGGCCGCAAAAAAGGAACATCATTCATATATGCACATCTTGATGCAGATGATTTTAGTGCATCAAAAATTGACGGTTTTAAACTAAACCTAAAAGGTGCATCAATAGCTGCCGAGACATCCGACGTGAGAGATACCACCGGACTTCCGCAGCTGTCATCAACCTTTAAAATTAAGAACCTACATGCCGAAATGGATACCAACTTATTGAAAATCAATAATCCTGAAGGCAAAATAGAGATTCTGAAATTGGGCAAAGACAATAAACGCCCTAAAATCGTGCTTGAGTATAAGAGTGATGAGATAGCTGCTACAAATGGCGAGAATAAACTTAACCTCGACCATATAGATCTCAATACAACTGCGGTAAATTCAATTAACTCGCAAGAGATTATAAAACAGTGGATTGCAAAGGGTGATTTTAAACTCGACAATGCCGACATTACAATTGCAGGGGTGAATCAGTCGATAAAAATCCCGAAGATTGATGTTGATTTTTCACCCACTAAGTTTAATATCAATAGCAGTGAAGTAACCATAGGCAAATCGGATTTTCAACTTGTGGGCGAACTTAAAAATATTGTTCAATACTTCAAGGGCGACTCCCTGCTTAGAGGAAATTTTCAATTCACATCATCCAATACCGACATTACCCAGCTAATGAAACTAACCAGCGGCATGGGTGCCAATGAGGATACTTTGAAAATTACCGATAACGGAATGCCCTACATGGTGCCTCAAGGAATTGATATAGAGCTGAATACCAATATTGACATGGCTACTTTTAATGGCGACACAGCAACCGCGATTAATGGAGCTCTTAAAATTAGTGATGGTGTATTGGTACTCGATAATATGAACTTCTCTACGCCTGCTGCGCGAATGCAGTTAACTGCCCTCTATAAAACACCGCGTAAGAATCACCTGTTTGCA
>CAZWOA010000098.1:0-1725 GCA_964635545.1 uncultured Marinilabiliaceae bacterium | reverse complement strand
AAATTCAGCAAGAAAACCATGAATCGTGTTGATAGCTTATCTGCTGAGTTTACCATATTTAAACAGGAGATTGATGTATATCCGTTTATGATTGTGATGGATAAATATAAGGCTGTAATATCGGGGCAGCATAATTTCGACATGAATTTTAAATATCACATATCGGTGGTTGACTGCCCACTGCCAATAAAACTTGGTGTGGATGTAACCGGCAATATGGATGATATGAAATACCGGCTTGCAAAATGTAAGTACAAAGAGTTTTACAGACCTACATCACGCAAACTGGTAGAGAATAAACAGCTTGAAATAAGGAAGATGATACGCGATGCACTACTGAAAAGAGTCGCCGAAACGCCATCGAACTAAAGTATTAAAATAACTGTTTCGATTTTTTTAATCGAAGAATAGTTATATATTCGTTTTTAAGAAATTGAAATAAACGCAAAATAAAACTGTGCAATAATGAGCAAAAAGATAATAAAAAGCTACGAGGAGTTGGAGAGCCTTATTGGTTCTGATTTGGGAATATCTGAATATCATGAGTTTACACAAGAACAGATTAACCTGTTTGCTGATGCAACACTCGACCACCAGTGGATACACGTTGATGCAGAGAAGGCCAAAAAGGAATCACCCTTTGGAAATACCATTGCTCATGGTTACCTTACTTTATCAATTCTTCCCCACCTATGGAATCAGATTGTTGATGTTCAGAATCTTAAACTTCAGGTTAATTACGGTATAGAGAAGTTGAAATTCAACCAGCCAGTTATTGTAAACAACCGTGTGAGACTACATGCTAAAGTAATAAACGCTGTGAACCTGCGTGGCGTGTGCCGTGCCAATATTGGTGTAAAACTTGAAATTGAAGGAAATAAAAAACCTGCCTATGAGGCTGAAATAGTGTTTCTATACCACTTCAACCAATAATATTTTAATAAATGGCAGGTAGATGATTATTTCTAACCTGCCTTTTTTTTATTCCTGAGCATCCCCCCCTGTTATAATTCCTCTCTTGTAATTGATTGATAATCAGTGATATATCCTGATAATTTTGATTGTAATAGTATTCGATGATTACATAATCTCCCGAATAAGAATAGCTATTTGCAACTTGCTTTGTAAGGAGCAGTAATCGATAATACACCACATAAAATAAAAATGGGTTCGTGGCACAAGCTACGAACCCATTTAAGGTTAATGTTAAGTATAAATCTATTCGATAGTTATCAATACCGATGTAGAAGTTGTGTTTCCTTTAGTATCACTCACAGTGAGTGTTAGGGTATATTCAGCCGACATAATATCAGAAGGTATTTCGCCAAATGCAGATAGATCTCTAATCTGCTGCTCTTTACCATTCAGTTTTTGAGTCTGCCTATCTGCAGTCCATGGTGTGTCGATGCCTTTCAACGATTTTTGCGAAGATAGAGAAAGCTCTAATGTTGCAAGTTCCTTATTATCCTGCAAATCGGCATCCACCAATATAATACCGCCGCGAGAAAACTTATCCATGCTGATAGGTTTTATCAAGCATATTGTTGGTTTTTCAGAATCGCCGTCCTTACTTTTACTACAGGACTGGATGCCGGCAGCAGTGAAGAGTATAAGTGCGATTACTCCATATTTTAAAAGAAATTTCTTCATATGTTAAAGTTATTACATTTAAATGAATACTCATTATATTACCTAAAATGATTAACTTTGTGTGATTACTAAATA
>CAZWOA010000097.1:0-10900 GCA_964635545.1 uncultured Marinilabiliaceae bacterium | reverse complement strand
TCACCTGTAAGGGTGCCGTCTTCACTAATTTTGAAACCAAGTTTTTGCAGCTTGATTTTCCAGCTAAATTCAGCATCCTCATCATCTTCATATGGTTTCACATCATCCATCTTCTGACCGGGCTCTAGGTCACCAAGTAGATCATTTTGAGCATGGTCGCCCGCAATAGACATCAGAGGTGACAAACTTACTGTAACTTCGCTATTTTGTTTTAGTAACGACTCAGTGTATTCGATAATGCCATCGCGCACGTGCGAGAACATTTTTTCACCCCAATCCACAGTGCCGATAAAAATATTTGCTTTGCCACTAAGTCTTTGAAGCTCTTTCTCAAGTTGGTCATATTTATCATTGGCATGTTCGTACTCTTTGTCGGGGTTACCATGTCCCATTAGTGCCACCACTTCACCCTTGACTAAACGAGCTTTATAGTGGTTATAAAGAGCAGTTGCAACTGCCTCAATGTCTTCATCTTCGTTAAGAAGACATGCGCTTTTAGCCACTTTTACATCAGGATTTGGCACCATGAAGTTCTTCTTTACATCGGTATTCATCAAACTTAAATACTCCTCGCCCGGAATTACGTGTAACGACTGAACATACACGTTTTTATAGCCTGCTTTTGCTATTGCCGAAAGCCATAAGTCGGGCTGGGCGTATGCTTTGCCAAGTTGTGCATAAACGCGTGACACGATGGTGCGTGAAGTGAACGAAATGTAGATGTCGGCACTAGGAAACTCTTTTTGGAAGTCGGCAATAATCTTTTCGTAGGTTGCTTGTGGCTGCTCATATGTACTCCCAAAAGAGCATAGCAGCAGGGCAGTATCCGATTTTTTGTTTATTTGTACCGGATTGCGATTGTCTTCCTTGTCATCATCATCAGAGCATGATGTGAATGTTGCAGTGAATGCCATTACCAGCATAAAAGCCAACAGTTTTTGAAATTTTCTCATTTTAAATTAATGTTTAGTTTAATAAATCAGTTTTTCTTTATTCTTATATTGAGTGCACCAAACACAGTTGTGCCGGGAGATGTAATTGCTTTGTTGAGGCCGTGTGGTGTGCGGTCTATGTGGTTAAATATGTTGTCGATACCCACGCTGGCATCCATGTTTATTGTTTTGCTGTTGATGATTCGGTGGGTGGTATTGAGTCTCCAAACGTTGAAGGATTTAGCATCGCCCTCGGTGAGGTAGTAACTTTTTGATTGGTAACGACCGTTGAGTGCCAGCATAAGGCGGTAGCTCTTCCATGTCTTATTCCACGATGCGCCCACAGACGCATGATGGTGCGAAGTGCCATTCACTTTCAGGTATTTCATAAAGTCGTCGGCAGCCTCATCGTCGGTGCGTTGTGCCTTGGCATCGAGATAGCTGTATGCAGCCGAGAGTTTTATGCGGTGGGGCAGGTTTATGTCGCCACTTATGTCGAAACCGGTGCTGTAGCCCTTTGCCATATTTACATACTTCATGGTTTGCTCCACCAATGCCAGTTTATCTTCATAAGATGTTGGTATGGTCTGCAATGCAATAACATCTCTCAACTGGTTGTAATAAATGGTGGCATTTAGGCTGTAGTTTTTGTGATTTTTCTCGATGCTTGCCGAATAGTAATAGGAGGTTTGTGGCTTAAGTGCGGTATTTCCGTAGTATGCCTTGAAGGTGCTCATAAATGAGGCGTAATAGTGGTAGTACATCTCCTTAATTGTAGGTGCTTTGAAGCCCTTTGCCAGTGTGGCACGCATGTTCCAACTCCCGGCACGGTAAAGCGAAGTTAGTTTGGGGGTAATGTTAATATTCACATCACGATATTTATCGGCTCTAATTCCGGCGGTGAATATTAGTTTTTCATTAGCTTTCCACTCATCTTGAATATATATTGATGATGAATACATTGCTGCCCTATCGCTTTCGAGACGGAATGGGGCTTTAAGATTTTCGTGCTTATACTCGGCACCTGTGTTTAATGTATGATGCTCACCAATATTGAAAACGCCTTTCATATTGATGGTTACAAACTCCTGGGACGATTGCAGTACTCTGTCGCCGGTATAATATACTATCCGGTTGCCATTTTCATCAAAATAGTCGGAGTACTCGCGGCTGTTGTAGTCGTAGTAATAGTTTATCTGGTCGAAAGTGGCACCGAAGGTTAATTTTCCATTGTCGTTAATATTGTAGTTTGCACCTGCCTCATACGATTGGTTACGATAGTAGAGGTCATTGAGTCGCCACACCGGAACTCCCATGGGGCGTGATGTCCATTTCTCGTAGAACTCACCTTTGGCGGTTAGTTGTAGCTTCTGGTTTGCCTGATAGCTTATTTTTTCTGAAACAGAGTAGTTTGTAGAGTTGTTGATTGTTCTGGTTACACTGTTGTTATACAGCTTGTTACGATGCCATTCGTTGCGTGTGTTCTGCCAGCCGTCGGTGTGGCGGTAGCTTGCTGTGGTGGTTGATGATAGTTTGTCGGTTTTTAGGGCTATGCTGTTGCTCTGGTTGATATCGGCATACCAACCTACACGTGTGTTATTGGTGATTTCCGATTTGTACTGGTTTCTTCGGGTGATGATATTGATTACACCACCGATGGCATCCGAACCGTATAGTGTTGATGATGCGCCCTTAACTACCTCAATCTGTTCTATCTGGCTCAGGCTTATGCGCGACAGGTCGCTCTGCCCGCCTATGTCGCCATTTAGTTTTTTGCCGTCAATCATTATCAGGATATAATCATTCTTCATCCCGTTAATTTTCAGGTTGCTGCCCATGTCGCTGCGGTTGTAGGTAAATGACGGTATCAGTGCGGCAAGAGCCTCTTCAATATCGGCAACGCCCAGCTCTTTTATCTTTTTTTGTGATATGACTTCGGTGCGAACCGGAGCCTCGGTTATTCTGCGTTCGGTGCCTGTGCCGGTCACTACTACCTCTTTTAGTTCTGTATCTTTAGGTGTGAGTGAAATGCGTAGAATTAATTTTGATTTAGAGGTGTCAATTTTTATCTCTTCGGATGAGTAACCTACGAATGATACGCTGATTATCAATTCGTTATCCGAAATGTTGCTAAGCACAAAACGGCCATTACTGTCGGTAACGCAACCTGCGCCACTCTCTATAATGATGAGGTTGGCACCTGCGATTGGCAATCCGTCGTTTCTATCGGTAACAATGCCGGTTATCTCCCTCGTTTGCCCCGTTATGGATACTGAAAAGGGAATCATCAGAATAAAAAACAGCAGGCGTATATGTGTGCTCATAAGTGGTAAAATTACCGGAGCCGGTTGTTGTGCCGGCATCCGGATATGTGTTGTGTGTTAATCGGCAATGGTTACAATTCTATCGAACGAGTAACCTTCAGTTATTGTAAGTCCTTGATTTAGTGTGCCCGAAGCTATGTCGTAAATATAGATTGATGGAGCTTCCTCTTTAGGGTTTACGCCTATATATGCTTTACTTCCAATTACTACAGAACGTTGGGAGAACGTGCCTTCGTTGTATGGCAGGTCAAGAACTGTTAGGTCGTCGGTATTAAGGTCGAGCACTGCATAATAGCAGTTGTAGTCGCCACCCCAGTTTTCAACTCCTGTAAACTTCGGATCCTGAATGTATAGTAGAGCCTTACCTTTAGTGAGATACTCAGCCGTTATTATTTTTCCGTGTGATGAGGTGTGTTTCTGAAATCCCTTATAATTTGCATCAAATTTCATTTCACCTTTTTTAATTCTAAGCATTGTACCATACTGTTGAGTTGTGCTTGGTGCTCCCTCTATCACATTGTTGCAAGCTAAATAATAATTGCCATCAGCATCAAAAAATGATTTGCTTTGGAGTAATTCACCAAAAGCCGTTCCTGCCATAAATTCGGCTCTCGACTCTTCTACAGTTGCTTTTACACTCATATCAGTAGGATTTACAAAAGCCATGAAGAACTTGGTTTTATCCTTGTTGTTGAGGTATGAATAGAGTATGGTGTTGTCGCTTTTGCGGTAGCTTGCAATACCCGATGTGCTGAAAGTTCCACCTGCGGGGAGCTCAGGAAGGTCGAGTTCTCCCTCATCAATAATATTCATTGCCACTGCATCAACCTTAATCCATATCACTTTTGATGAATTTCCATTTGCTGCCAAAAGCACCAAAGTGTTATCATCTATCCAAGCGTGAGTGTAACGACGATCTTTAAGGGTGTAGCTTTCGAAAGAGAATTCCCTTATCGTTTTTATTTGATTGTTGATTATCTGATATTTACCGAAGCGGTCTTTCTCTTTGGGCACCTGGTAATAATATCCGTCTTTAATAATTGTCTCTTGAAAAAGTTTGGCAGTTACATCGGCTCCGGTTCCTTTGAAGTCGATTTGATCTTGCTCATCAAGTGATTTTACTCCTTGCACCAGTTGAATATTATCCGTTGTGCCAGCTCCGGTATAGCTTCCCGATGACACCCAAATGTCGAAATGGTTTCCTTCTAGTGGGTCTATCTTCTTGTCATCATCGTCATCGCACGATACCAAAGTAATGCCCATTAATGCAATAAGCACTGCCCAAGTCAATTTAATTGTTTTTTTCATCTCTCTAACAGTTTATAAGTTATTAATCAATATTCTGAATTTCAGATCTATAGACCTACCAGGTTTTTGGAGCATATAGTTGTCGTAAACTATTCTGTCTAGTATATTACTTGATGATAGGGTGATTGTATATCTATCTTTGTGCCAATGGTATGATGCGCTGGCACCGACCACAAACTGGGTAGGAATTGTTGATTTACTTTTAAGTGCGCCATATCCTTCCCATGTGAGGTAGAACCAGTGTACGTAGCGCATATCGCAAGCTATTACAAGGCGGTTGGCTGCACCGCCAAAAATATTATGGAATGAGTAGGCTGCATCAATATTGCCATATAACCACGGGCGATTGGGCATTTTATTGTTGTAGGTTATTTCGGGCTTGCCGTTACTCTGATATTTTGTTTTGTTGAGTTCGTGCAGATAGCTCACATTAGTGTTGATATCAAGTTTATGATTGAATGTGTATCTAATTTCAGCTTCTACTCCTTTCACATTCACGCTGTTCACGTTTTGGTACTGGCTCATACCATCCGATTCCGAAACTCGTAGTCGTATATAGTCATCCACATCTCTCATGAAACCGTTAATTTCATAGGCAATCCTATTTTGTGGTGTTATGATTATTGTTCCGAACAATCCGGCATTTACATTATTACTACTCTCGGGTTTAAGTGTGAAATTGGGATATATAGTCGTACTGTTACCTAGATATTCTCTTGCCAATGGTAGTCTCACACTATGTTCAACTGATGCCTTTAAAGAAATTGACTCCTTTATTCGCCATCTCATGCCTGCACCACCGCCCCAATTGGTAGTTGAAGAGCTTCCTCCAATCTCGGTGGAGCCAGTAATCCAGTAAAGGTCGTTTTGCTTTACAGAGAGTTTACTGTGGTAGTTTTTGCCAAATAGCATTGTGTTTAGGCGTTGGTTAAACCATTCGCCATTGTAGGAAATTCCTGTGATATGCTTTGCAAACCTATCGCTTGACGGTTCAAACTCGCTATCATAACTGTCTGTGCGCCTGTTTTTTATGCTGTTGAGCGAGTAGTTGATTGTAATATTGTGATTGTTGTTAATCTTCTGCACAAAGGTTGCTCCGGCAGTGTCTAATGGTCTTCTTGTGGTACGCAGTGATTTATCGCGTCCGGTAATCTCATTTCTCGAACTTTCAATAAATGTTCCGTCCCAACGATATTTTCTGAATACGGTGTCGGCCACCACTCTTTTATCCTCGGTGTGTGTGTAGTAAATATCAGCTGATAGGCCGTTGATAAGCAAGTTTTTTTTATGATAGGTAAATCCTACTCCCTGTGACTCATTTTTGGTGGTTGCATTACCATATACAACGCTTTGAATAGAACCTGTTTGAAGCTCTTTGTCCGATTGTGATGCATTAACGGATACGAAAAACTCATCAGTCCAGCGTCTGTTGGTTACGCCTGCCTCAATACGCCCCAAATATGAAGTGTATTTATCATGAAATCTTTTTAATGACCTGTTTTCAAACTCTTTGGTGTTTGAGTTCCACACCTCGATATTGTGCATCATATAATCATTGTCCGAGTGGTTGAAGGTGAATGACGGTTTTACCATTACTCCTTTATCTCCTTGTCCCAATTGTCCGTTAATATCAGCACGGTGTGTATTGAATGAGCCGTAGCTATAGGATGCATCAATATAATTATTGTGCTCTTTTTTAGTTATAACATTGATGGCACCTCCAAGTGCATCAGCCCCCAAATGTACCGGCACTACTCCTTTATACACCTCTACTCGCTCTATAATACTCATTGGCATATTGGCAAGATTGGTTCCGTTGCCCAGCGATGCCATTGGCTTGCCATCAACAAAGTATCGTACTGAGTTACCTGCTAATCCATTCACCGACAGGTCGAAATCGGAGCCTGTTCCTCCCTCGGTGCGGATGTTGATTCCGTTGCTGCGGCCTATAATACCTGCCAGCGAACTGTTATGTTGTATGGATTGTTTAACATCCAGAGAATTAACAGAATAGGCTGATTCCCTAATAATTTGTGATTTACCTTTTGCCATCACATCAACTTGGCTGATGTCGTAATTGGAGGGTTGCATAATAATATTCATCCGAGTGGATGATTGTAGGGTTACCTCTTTTTCAAATGGGATGAAACCAAGCGAACTAGCTGCTATATTGTACTTTCCGGGTGCTAGTATGAGTTGGTATTGACCCTTGGATGACGATAATGTGCCAATGGTAGTGCCGGCTATGCACACCACAACATTTTCCAGCGGTTGTCCATCACTGCCATTTACAGTTCCCCATAGTTTTACCTTGGGTGGTTCTGATGCGACGAGATGTATCGAAATAAATAAAAAAAAGAGTGTTCCAAGTTGTTTCATTCCTCAAAAGTTATTGTTTTCGGGGGCTATTAAGCAAAACAGCATGCAATGTCAGAAATGAAAATCAATGATTGCAGTGTTATGAGCTTCTATCCCCGAAAGCTTTTTAACAAATTATCATTGGCAGGTCTTCTGACTTACTCCCGTTCTTGGACGCCTTCCCGTTTCATACGAAACAGTGGCTAAAGATTGTCCTAAACGTTGAAAGAGCTTACAGCAGCGGGACTGTTGCCGATTTTCACGGCATTCCCTTTTAATCGCGTACGGTGGTTACCGAGTGCGAACCAAATGCAATGCAAAGCTACATATTTTTTTGGTTGTTGATTTGTGTTTTACAACATGCTTTCCTTTTTTCTGATAATAGATTTTTAGTTGCTTTGGTTTTTTTATTGATAATGAGCATGTTGGGTGGAAAAAAATTGGTGGTACAGTATCTATATCATAATAATCGGTTAATTCATTATTACCGATACCTATACTATAATCTTCAGGTGAATTGATAATCTTGCAGTCTTGTTTCATCTCCATAAATGATGCATCAAGTAGTTGGTTTTCGGCTTTTTGTATAGTTACAATATTGAATACCAATAGAATAGCAAATGATATAATTGTTAGAAATGCTCTCATGACTACATGTTATTTGGTTTGCAGTATCAAATTTAGTGAGTGATAACTTCCTTATCAACAGCCCATTTGTTATATATCGTCTAAGTGGTTGGTTGTGGGCTATAAGTGGTGCAATTATTGCTTATTCTGGTGTGTTTTTAAATATTTTTGAACATTAGTGTTATTTATTTGCATCGTAATGTTATATAATTTTTATCTTTACTGTAGTTGCCTAAATTAAATGAAATGAATCAATGTCTTTTGTTGAGACTCGTTATTGTCTCATTATTAGTAATACACGCGGTAATTTCTATCATTCATCCAAGCAGTATGAAAAAGCTTTGGCATGGTATAAAAAAACATATCAACTTGGTAAAAAATATGGTCAGGAGTTTTATAAAGATATTGCCAATATCAATCGTAGTGAGATTTATTTGCTGATGTATGATTATAAGTCGGCAAAGAAATACCTTGATAAAGCTTCTGCTTCTTATGATACTCCTGATGCCAACCCTGCCATAAAGTTTTATCTCAATGGGCTTTATGCTTCGCTTTATTCAGGCACAAATCAGATTGCCAAGGCAGAATCAATTCTGAATCAACCCTTTGATCCAGCGATGGTTAACTCGGTGTATATCTTCAATCACAATCGTAGGTTGGAAGAACTTTACGAGAAAAAGGCGATTTCAAGAAAGCATACGAATATAGAAAGCGGAATAATGAGTTTGACAATGAGTTGCGAAAAACAACAGTGCAGAATAATATTGAAGAACTCAATTTTAGATATTCGCAAGACACCACTGTGCTGAAAAAAGATATTGAGATACGGCATCATCAGCAGAAAGCAACACAGCTTAGTAATACTTTGATAATCAGCGTATCAATGTTTGTTATTGCAGCACTTGCCACCGCGGTTTTAATTATTCAGAAACGGCGGCGTAATGAGCAGCTTCTTGCAATGCAGATAGATACGATTACCAGTTTACGTTTAGATAATATCAAAAATCGCATGTCGCCTCACTTTATATTCAACGCCCTCAATGCAATGATTCCCAACCTTCGTGAGCATCCTGAGCTAAACCGTCCGGTGGAACTTCTGGTGGGCGCAATACGTAGCAGCCTCACCGCATCGGATAGGGTTGGTATTGAGGCAGGTGTTGAGGTGCGAAATGTGCAGAATTATATCAGTCTTCTGGAGAGCTTAAAGCACGATTTACCCCAAATAAACTGGGAGATAGCCTCCAATGTTGATTTAAGCATGAAAATTCCATCGATGAGTATTAAAATTCCGGTTGAAAATGCACTGAAATATGCATTCGAAACCATTGATGATGATAATTTTCTAAAAATAACCATGGAACAAATAAATGACGAACTATTTTTGGAAGTTAGGGATAACGGTTTGGGATTCAACAATAACGGTCATCATCAAAATAATAAAAAAGGAACCGGCAGCGGTTTGAAGATTCTTCATAAAACGGTGGAGACTTTCAATAATCGCAATAACAAGAAAATAGTAATGGATATCATAACCGGCAATAAGGTAGAAGTGGTAGGTACTATAGTGTCGTACAGGATTCCGGCAGACTATAAATATGAGCTATGAGCAGGATAATTACAGCAATAATATTCGACGACCAGAAGGGCGCCATCGACACGTTGAAAAAAGACCTCGACTCAACGTCCGATTTTAAGGTGATAGATACCTGCTCATCGCCAACTAAGGCGCGTGAGGCTATTTTTAGTTTCAGGCCATTGGTGCTTTTTATTGATGTGGAGATGCCCCGCATAACAGGCATCGAATTTGTGAAAAGTATTCAGGAACAGGTTGATTGGCAGATGGATGTGGTATTTTATAGTGCTTTCGACAAGTATATTCTTGATGCTTTGCGCAATAATGCCACCGATTTTCTGCTGAAACCAAATCTTCCCACCGAACTTACCGGGGTTCTTGACAGGATGAGGCAGAAACAGTTGTCAGGAAATATCACTGCCGCAAACAGCCCAAGTCAGGTAAATGTTGGGGTAGGCAGGATTGCGCTTCATACTATAACCGGCCTTTCGCTATTCCCCAAAGACGATGTGTTATACTTCGAACGTATTGACAATACTTGGCACCTAATTCTTACCGATGTAAAAAAGTACAGCCTTAAAAGCAGTATTGGCAAGGCCGATATTATCCAAGCGTGTGGATCGCTTGTGCTGGTCAACCCCGGTATAATCATTAATATTGAGCATCCTTCATCAATAGAGAACAAAACATTGCGCTGCATTTTTTATCCTCCATTCAATAGTGTAAATTCTGAAATTGTTGTGTCACGACGTAATTTTCAAAAAATAAGAACAATGCTCAATTGTTTGTGAATTTGATACCGTTTTAATGTTTTTTTGGTGAACTAATTCTCTTTTTTGATGTTATTGAGAAAAAGAGCAATTACTCTTTTATTATTATATCATTAAATACAAAAAATATACTTTTATATGAAATCGGTGACAATAATTTATGGCAGCAACACCGGAGGTACCGAAAAGGTTGCATTTACCATAAAAGAGAAGCTTGAAAGCTCTTTGGATGTTAAGGTTCTTGACGTTGCAAATTCGTCACAAAGCGACCTTGAGGAGGCTTCCAACCTGATTTTGGGTGCATCAACATGGAATTTTGGCGATATTCAGGATGATTGGGATGCTTTTATGCCGGTGCTTAAACGTGCAAAACTGGATGGCAAAACTGTAGCAATATTCGGATTGGGCGATGGTCACTCCTATGGCGATACTTTTGTTGATGGCATTGGCACAATATATTATGCTATAAAAGATAAAGGGTGTAAAGTTGCCGGTAGTGTTAGTACCGACGGTTATGAGTTTAGTGACTCCACAGCATTAGATGGCGACCATTTCTATGGATTGCCGCTTGATGAAGATAATGAGCCCGACCAGACAGAGTCGCGGGTTGATGCCTGGCTAGAAGCTGTTGTGCCGGAATTTAATTGAGTTTTTTAAGGTTTAGTTTAGGGGAGGAAGAGGTTGCGTCATTTTTGGGCAGCCTCTTCCTATTTTTTGCTTGTTATATTTTTAGTTTCAGATGAATCTTACTCAAAAAGCCAGTCAATATCACCACTGCCAATGCGTAAAGGGCGTTCTTTATAAGTCCTATATTGCCAGTAACTAGCACCTCTGGCATCTTGAAGTTGATGAACTCAAGCACCGAATCCCACACATAAGGAATCATGTAGCAGGTAAGCGTGGCTGAGCCTGCGGGATTGATAACATTGAATGCGTTGCTGCCATTCAGCTTTTCGATGATGAAATGAATCAGAGCAAAGAACGCAAACGATATTCCCGTGCATAAAA
>CAZWOA010000096.1:0-10916 GCA_964635545.1 uncultured Marinilabiliaceae bacterium | reverse complement strand
CTATTATTTCAGGTGAAATTACAGAAGATGGCATTAAAGATTTCCAATACGGATTTATAATGGCTGACAAAGAAAATGACGACAGTAATGGATATATGGAAATTGGACAAAGCAGAATCTGGATTGACGGAGATTTTATTACAGAAAAAGTAGATAAACTCAAGTCAATTAATCAATCACAATCAGGCAATAATTCATCTGTTTTATCTATTAATTAAGAAAATAAGGAGATCACCACTCAGTGTTTCATTCTTTAAAGCCATATATCAGGATTGTTTATGAATTTTAGGATAATCTGCATAAAAAAGAGGCAATCACCTGGATTGCCTCTTTTTAAATTCTGATTATTTATCAAACTATTACTGAAGTGTTCCTTCTTCAGCTTGTTTAATCATAGTTTCGTTGGCTGAAATATACACTTCTACACGACGGTTTTGTGCACGACCTTCGGCAGTTGAGTTATCACCGATAGGATCGTCAAAAGCAAGACCACGGGTAGAGATTCGATCAGCTGCAATACCGTTTTGCTGAAGGAAATTAGCTACCGACTGGGCACGCTCAAGTGATACCTTCACGTTTACATCGCGAGAACCGGTATTATCGGTATGTCCTAAAATAGTAACATCTGTCTCTGGTGTATTTTTTAATGTATTGGCAAAGCTAGTAAGGGCATTTTTCGAAGCATCGCTAAGATTTGATTTACCTGTTGCAAATAAAATACCGCTATCAAAAGTTACTTTAATCGCTTGCAAATTATTAACGTCGGTAACAGTTTCAACTTTAGCATTTTCAAGTCTCTCTAGTTCAGCTTTTTGCTTATCCATTTTTTTACCAATAAGAATACCGGCAGTTGTACCTACTGCTGCACCTACACCAGCACCAATGGCTGCGCCTTTACCACCACCTGCAAGAGCACCAACTCCGGCACCAATCGCTGCACCACCTGCACCACCTATAATTCCTCCTTTAGCAGTATTACTCATACTGGCACAGCCTGATAATACAAGAACACCGGCTAGAGCCATTGATAAAATTGTCTTTTTCATATTTATTAAAATTAAAATTACATGACAAAAATAAGATTTTAAATCACATTACAATATTATTTTCGTCAAAGATTATCGTTAATTAGTAAAACATTGAAATATTGGGATATTTATATGTATGTTTGAAAATAAATTTATTACACCATGAATATTAAAGAGGTAATATACGGAAGAAGAACCGTTAGAAAATTTAAAAACGATCCGGTTTCGGACAGTATTATTAATGAAATACTAGAAGCCGGCACTTGGGCACCATCACACGGGAACAACCAACCATGGGAGTTTGTGCTTATTGGTAACAACACACGCAAGAAACTTGCCGAGGCTTATGTGCAGTTTATGGAGAATGGCCCTTTGAAAAATCCTGCCATACCCGACGAAAGAAAACAAGGCATGCGCGCATTTGCGCAAAACTTTGGTGATGCACCACTTCTACTTGCAGTAGTGAGTGCCCCTGCTCTTAACCCTCTTGATGTTTACGACTTCCCAATGTCAACTGCTGCGGCAATACAGAATATTTTTCTGTCGGCATGGGATAAAGGTGTTGGTGGCGTGTGGCTTTCATTCGGAAACTCACCTGCGGCACATTCAATACTCGAAGTTGCAGAGCAAGGCAAAATTGCAGGTATTCTGGCTATGGGCTATCCCGAAATGGTGATGCCGGCACAGCCAAGAGTGAGCGTAGCCGATAAACTTAAACGACTACCATAAAAGAATATTTTTTTGAAATATGAGTTTTGATATTATATCTTATATCGAAACTCTATTTCAAATTTTGCCTAACCCACTCAAATAGTGATACTGCTGCGGCGTGCGACACATTCATGCTTGTGGCAGGTCCCGTCATAGGAATATGAACATGCAAAGGGCAGTGACTTAATATTTCGGGCTGAATACCACGTATCTCACTTCCCATAAACACTGCCATCCTGGCAGGCAAATTTACCTTATATATATTCTTCGATTCGGGTGAAGTCTCCACTGCCACCCACTCATAATCATCAGGAATATAATTGCTAAACTCCTCTGTATTAGTGTGTATCAGTTCCACATAATCCCATGCCATACAGGCAGTTTTCTTAATTTTACTCTCTTTAAGCACTATATCCTCAATACTCACAATCTTTATTATACCAATATTGGCAGCCAGTCTAATCAGGTTTCCTATATTTTCGGGAGTCCTAAGGCAATCGGTAACAATAATTGGCGGATTAATCAACTCCACACGGTTATGGGGAGCAAAAAGCTCTCTTGAGTCGTTCAAAATCATCTAGACAGATATATAATATTACTTTTTTACTAATTCGAGTCCCATCTCCAAGGCCTTTTTCACCATAAAAGCGTGTGCTTCATCATAATCATTACGAATATGACCATCGAGAATTGCCTCTTTAATGGCATTTTTTATTTCGCCCACTGCCGCACATGGTGTCAATCCGAATGTAGCCATTATCTCTTCGCCACTCAGCGGAGGTTGGAAATTACGCACATGGTCCTTCTCCTCTATCTCCTTCAGCTTACGCCTAACTATCTTAAAATTACGCAGATAACGCTGCACTTTATCCTCATTTTTTGATGTTATATCGGCCTCACAAAGGGTCATCAGCTCATCAATATCATCACCGGCTTCAAATAGAAGACGACGCACTGCCGAGTCGGTAACCTCATCTTCGCTAAGCACAATAGGCCGCATGTGCAGTCCCACCATCTTCTGCACAAATTTCATCTTCTCATTTTGAGGAAGTTTAAGGCGCTTGAAAATATTTGGCACCATCTTCTCACCTATAAAATTATGGTTATGGAAAGTCCATCCCAACTTGTTATCATAGCGTTTGGTGCGCGGCTTGGCTATATCGTGCAGAAGGGCGGCCCACCGAAGCCACAAATTGTCAGTATATGGCACTATTTGGTCGAGCACCTCAAGAGTATGGTAGAAATTATCTTTATGAGCGCGCCCGTTAACCTTATCCACCCCCTTCATTGCCTGAAGTTCGGGAAATATAATTGCAAGCAAACCAGTGATTTCAAGCAACTTAAAACCCAACGACGGCTTGTCGGACATCATTATCTTATTCAGTTCATCACTCACCCTCTCCATAGATATTATAGAGATACGGTCTTTGGTGAGTTTAATACCCTCAAGAGTTTTATCATCAATAACAAAACCCAGTTGAGCGGCAAAACGAATGGCACGCAGCATACGCAGCGGATCGTCGGAGAAGGTTATTTCCGGGTCAAGAGGCGTGCGTATAATACGTTTCTCAATATCAGCAATACCACCAAACGGATCGAGAAGTTCACCAAAATTATTCTCATTAAGGCTGAGTGCCAATGCATTAATAGTAAAATCACGTCTGTTTTGGTCATCCTCAAGCGTGCCATCTTCCACAATTGGCTTACGGCTATCGTGGGTATATGACTCTTTACGGGCACCCACAAATTCAATCTCCAAATCGCGATACTTAAGCATAGCCGTGCCAAAATTCTTAAAAACCGACAGTTTCAGTCCACCAAGGCTTTTGGCCACAGCCTCGGCAAGCTCTATACCACTGCCAATAACCACAATATCGATATCGTTGGATGGCCTGCCAAGGATAATATCGCGCACATAGCCTCCTATAACATATGCTTCAAGTTCTCTTGAAGTAACTATATTTGAGATGGTTTTAAAAACCGGATGCTTAAGCTTTCCCTTCATTAACTGCAATAGTATTAAAAGATGAACAATTATGTCAGTTAATAGGTTATAAAACCATATAAAACACGACGAAATGTGATAAAACATGACAAAATTACAACATTTTAGCGAAAAAAGACCATCAAAATGCAAAAGTAATAATGGCATGATTGTTGATATTGTCATATATGAATATATAGATATATTGAATTAGTAACAAAATTAAAATCTTAATACTATGGTAGAGCATTTGACTGCAGATACATTTAAGCAGAAAGTATTTAACTACGAGACCAATAAAGAGTGGAAATTTGAAGGCAACAAGCCCTGTATTATCGACTTCTATGCCAACTGGTGTGGGCCATGTAAAATGGTTGCCCCCATTCTTGAGGAGCTTGCAGAGGAGTATGACGGGAAGCTCGATATTTATAAAGTAGATACCGAAGCCGAGCGCGAATTATCGGCAATATTTGGTATTCAGAGCATCCCTTCACTTCTATTTGTACCTGCCGACGGGCAACCACAAATGGCTATGGGAGCACTACCCAAAGAGACCTTTAAGCAGGCTTTCAAAGATGTACTAAAAGTAGAGTAACACACTATGAGAAAATTACTTATAGCCCTTGCCGGAGCTTTTTTAGTTACTGTTCATGCAGGTTGTACACAGCATGCCGGCAGCACTCCCAAAGTGTCAGGTAACAAATCGGAAACCGCTAAAAATGAGATTGTATATCTTACAAAACAGACGTTTTTAGAGCAGATATTCAACTACGAAAAAGAGAGCGACTGGAAGTATAACGGCGAATTGCCGGCAATTGTTGATTTTTATGCCGACTGGTGCGGGCCATGCCGAATGCTGTCGCCCGTGCTTGAAGAGCTACAGAAAGAATATGGCGGCAAATTACAGATTTACAAAGTTGACACACAGGTAGAGCGTCAACTAGCCGGAGCACTTGGAATACAGAGCTTACCCACGGTGCTGTTCATCCCCAAAGATGGCAAACCACAGGCTATGCTCGGATTCAGACCAAAAGAGGACATTGAGAAGATAATTACTGATTTTCTTAAAGTACAGAAGTGAAGTTGTGAGCTATTATTCATTATAGAACCCGGATTAAACCCCGGGTTTTATTGTTTTTAAACTCATTTAATCAGAAAAAATGATTTTAAATGACGAAATGGCATATTAAACCAACATATAACTAAAAAAAAGTGCCCCTTTATTAGAAAAGATTAAGTAATAGTATATATTTACAGCAATTTAATGATGTTAAATATAACACACAGAACATATGACACCAAATAAACCACGGGTAATCAAGGACTTCGAGAAACTGGATACTGACCTTCAGGAGCAGATAAAGCTTCTTTATCCCAAAGGTTTTACCGATTCACTAATCACTTTTACCAATAAAGAGGGAAGGCTAATCAGTGCTTTACCATTTGAAACCGACGAGAAATATTACCTTATAAAAATGACCGTTTATGAGGCACAACAAATTGTTGATGACGATACCGACTACGATGAAGACGGAATATTGAAGGAGGATGTGCGAGAAGATTATGAAGATAAATATGCCGACCTCGACTACCTGAAAGACACTTTGGCCGACGAAGAGTAATACATCCTAATGCTCTGATATTGAACATCTTAACGACACAAATTATTATATTATGGCTGTAAACATTATATGCTTACAGCCTTTTTTGTTATCATTAGAAATCGTAATAGTGATTTTTGAGACTCATGCGAATGGCAAAGTAAATATGCTTGGACTCATGAACCGCATCGGCAGTTGACGATTTGCGATAACGCCCACCAATACTGATATTGAACATATTACGGGGATTAATAAGGTAGCTGACGCTGGCATCACCATATAACAAATCGGTCTTCACACCCTGCCCCAATGTATGCCCATAATCACCCGGGCGCGAGTTACTTGGCAGATATATATTATGACCATAATTCACATCCTTGGTATCGTCACCATACATGGCCACATTTAGCTGGGCACGCAGATACCAACGCTTAATGCGGTAGTTGGCTATGGTAACCGACTCCCTGAAGTTGGCTCCCAACGCATGTGCAAGTGGCTGATTATAATTACCATAGTTATTGGCAGCAGTATAACCCGTATAGGTATAAGGCCTCACCTGCGAATACTCGGTTTGAAAATCAAGATTAGAAATATTGAAAATGTCGTACCCCTTCACCCCTATCTGAAATCCATATTTATTGGCCCACCAGTTATTTCCCGATGTTAATTCATCAAACTTAAACTCATTAAAAATCAACTGACCATAAATAGCTGTATTTTTGGCTACTATATATTTTGTATTCATACCCACCAGCATTTTATCGGGCGAGCCCAGCGAATACTCTACCGGCCTGAAGAAAAGTATGGGATTCAGGTAAGCCGCCTCAAAGCCTCTATACCCTGTGGTATCACGATTGGCCCACACCACATTTTCAAAAAGTCCGATACTGAATCGCTTGCCAATATTCCAGTCGAGATAGTGAAACACACCATATTTCTTCGGATATGGGTCATCATTGCTATTGGCATCGGCCAGCCAGTTCATCTGATTCCACATAATCATATACTTAACCTTCCAGAAAGTGGCAGTCAGTTTAAGGTATGGATAGTTAAACGAGTTATCCGACAGAATAAGAGAGCGATAACCATCACCAATAAAGTTTTTGCCAAAACCCAGCTGCACATTCACCCATCGGCTGGCATTAAGCGATAAATATCCTGAAGCATGCGCGAAGTCGTTGGCATCATCACCAAAATTCTTGCTCTTGCCCTGTCCAGGCACCACCATCGACTTATCGATAAACTCCTCTACATATGTGGGGAAAGCCGCCTGATTTTCATAAAAATCGGTATAAAAATGCAAGTTACGCCCAATATTTCCTTTAATAAATAATCCACGACTATTGGTATAGGTTTTTCTTCCCGATGGTGAATCTTTTCCAAGTTGAAAATCAGCTATCGGATTTATAACCACCTTAATATCATCATCTTGCCAGCCAAGCAAATCATCAGAAAAAATACGCCGCCAGAAATTGCGTTGCTTCATCTCAAGCCCGATAGAGGCATAAAGTACAGAGTCAACATCCACAATCACATCAACTTCATCCATTCTATAATCCTTCAGCGAAGTATGAAAATTGAGGCCGGGTTTATACAAAAACCTCTCAACGGGGTTAAACTGATTATTACTATAGTGGCTATAGCCCTGCGCCAACAGATAGCCGGGCATCATCACACATAAAAATAATATTAAGGCAACTCTTGTCATTTTATTGTGCTTGAGAATAATAGTACAAATATTGCAAAATAAAATTAAAAAAGAGGTACCATCGGGATACCTCTTCTTTATTAACCATATATAATTAAGATTACTTGCTGTATTTTGAATCGCGAAGCTCTTTCAGTTTCTCATCTTCAAGATACTCGCCAAAATCCATATACTTATCGATAGTGCCATTGGGAGTTAACTCTATGATGCGGTTACACACGGTGCGAATGAACTCATGGTCATGCGATGCCATAAGAATATGCCCCGGGAACGACTTCATATTATTATTAAATGCCTGGATAGACTCCATATCGAGGTGGTTGGTTGGGTGGTCGAGTACAACTAAGTTAGGATTCGACAGCATCATTTTTGCAATCATACACCTCATCTTCTCACCTCCAGATAGCACAGTAGTATTTTTTGCAATATCATCACCCGAGAATAGCATTTTACCTAGGTATGTACGCAAGAAATAATCCTCTGTATTGGAAGAAAACTGAGCCAGCCACTCAAGGATTGATATCTTCTTTTGGAAAAACTCACTATTATCCATGGGCAGATATGCTGAAGTGATAGTTTGTCCCCACTCAAAAGTGCCGCTTGTAGCCTCAATTTCACCCATTAATATACGGAAAAGAGCTGTAGATGCACGGTTATCGCGCGATAGGAATACTATCTTATCGTTTTTCTCAACATCGAAAGATACATCGCTAAAAAGAGTTTCACCATTTATCTCATAGCTAAGGTTACGCACGTGTAGCACCTTATCGCCGGGTGTTCTTTCGGGCGTAAATATTATACCGGGATACCTACGAGTAGATGGCGTAATTTCCTCAATATTAAGCTTTTCAATCATCTTCTTACGGCTTGTGGTCTGTTTCGACTTAGCCACGTTGGCACTAAATCTGGAGATAAACTCCAATAGTTCCTTCTTCTTCTCTTCAGCCTTTTTGTTGGCAGCAGCCTGTTGGCGCAGTGCCAGCTGGCTACTCTCATACCAGAAAGTATAGTTACCCGAAAACATACGCACCTTATTGAAGTCGATATCCACAATATCGGTACACACATTATCGAGGAAGTGACGGTCGTGCGACACCACAATCACAGTATTGGGGAAGTTGGCAAGATAATTTTCGAGCCACAGCACAGTTTCAAGGTCAAGGTCGTTGGTAGGCTCATCAAGCAGCAGGTTATCGGGGTTACCGAAGAGAGCTTGAGCCAGAAGCACCTTCACCTTCTCTTTACCTGTTAAGTCCTTCATCAACTGGTGATGCAGATTCTCTTTAATGCCTAGGCCACTCAGCAGGTTAGCAGCATCACTCTCGGCATTCCAGCCATCCATGCTAGCAAATTCATCCTCTAGTTTGCCAAGAATAATTCCGTCTTCGTCGTTAAAATCGGGTTTACAGTAGAGTTCATTCTTCTGCTGCATATTATCCCACAGCGTTTTATGGCCCATCAACACAGTATCGAGCACCGAATGCTCATCATAGGCGTAGTGATCCTGACGAAGCACCGAAAGGCGCTCACCCGGAGCCATCTCTATAAGCCCTTTGGTTGAATCAAGGTCGCCCGCCAAAATGCGAAGTAAGGTTGACTTGCCGGCACCATTGGCACCAATCACACCATAGCAGTTACCCGGAGTAAACTTTAGGTTAACGTCCTCGAAAAGCGGTTTCTTATCAAACTGGATTGCTAAATTTGTTACAGTAATCATGATATAAATTAATAAGGGCACAAAATTAATCAATAATTGTGGAAAAATAGAGGTATCAACACGAAATGTTTCACTATCTTACGGGTAATTAGAGATAGATATGACATCAAAAACAAAATTTTGTTAATAAATATTCATTTAATTGATATATTTTAAGAAATTAACTATATTAATAGTGCAAAACAACACAACTTATACACCATGGAAAATCTATTTTTAAAGTATATGAAAGAGCGTTCCGGGAGAGCCAAAGGGTCGATTACATCACACATATACCACTCGCCCGGTCCTGTGATTACCATTTCTCGAGAATTTGGATCCAGAGGTAGTGAGATTGCAGAAAAACTCACCACCGTAATTAACGACCGTAACAAACGCCTGGGCATTAGTAAGGAGTGGCGATATATTAGTAAAGAGATACTTGAAGATGCAGCTAAGGAACTCAATATGACCAAAGAGCTTACCGAGCAGATGCTTTCAAGTAGTCAGACCGATATTTTTGACAACCTTACAATGTTTATGTCAAATGACTTTTACACCACCAGCACCAAAGTGAAGAACACTATAGCCAAGGTGATATATGCATTCTCGGCACAGGGGCATGCAGTAGTGGTGGGCCGGGCAGCCGAGGCGATTGTAAAAGATATATACAAATCGCTTAAAATAAAAATTGCGGCTCCATTGGATTATCGTACCAATATAGTGGCTCAGCGTGAAAATATATCGCATATGGAAGCACGTAAAAAATGCAATGCCGAAGATAAAAGACGGGAACAGTTCAGACGTTACTTTGAGAGCAAAAAGGATGAGATAGAGTACTACGATATCGTCTTCAATAGTAGCACGATGAGCGACAACGAGATTATTGAGATGATATTAATAGTGGCAGAAACAAGAGGTTTTATTTAATAGAATAATGTGGTAACAATATCGTCAACCAGCCCGGTGCTTGTGACGGGCGCCAATGGCTATGTGGCCTCATGGCTTGTGAAGCTACTGCTAAAGAATGGTTATGTGGTTCATGCTACAGTGCGCAACAGCAACGATAGCACCAAGGTGCAGCACCTTTTAAAGCTGGCAACCGACACTGGAGGCACATTAAAACTATTTGATGCCGACCTCCTTAAACCAGGCTCCTACAAGGATGCTATGGCAGGATGTGAATTGGTTTTCCATACCGCCTCGCCATTCATATTGAATGTGAAAGATGCATACCAAGACCTTGTTAGGCCTGCTCTAGAGGGTAGCCGCAATGTACTTGAATGTGCCAATAACACCCCATCGGTAAAGAGAGTGGTGTTAACAAGCAGTATTGCAGCTATTTTTGGTGATGCTGCCGACATTAAAAAGATGAAAAAAGGTTGTGCTACAGAGGATGATTGGAATTTCTCGTCATCACCCCGCCACCAGCCCTACTCCTACTCCAAAACAGTGGCTGAGCGCGAGGCATGGAAGATTGCCGACCAACAAGAACAGTGGCAATTGATAGTTGTAAATCCGGCATTGATTGTAGGGCCTGCATTGGGCAACCATGTAACGTCGGAGAGCTTCAACATAATGCGGCAAATGGGCGATGGCTCCTTCAGTAAAGGGGTTCCCGAATTCAATTTCTCATTTGTTGATGTAAAAGATGTGGCACTTGCCCATTTCAGGGCGGGCATACTGCCAAATTCGGAAGGGCGACATATAATTGCGGCTCAATCGGCATCACTGCTTGATATTGCAAATATTTTACGAACAAATTATGGCGATAAATACCAACTTCCAGCCAAAATATTACCTAAGTTCCTAGTGTGGCTTGCAGCTCCATCAGTAGGAATACCACGAAGGATGATAATGCGCAATGTTGGCTACCCTGTGTGTATTGATAACAGTAAAAGCAAGGATCGACTGGGAATGAAATATAAGGATATTAAAGAGTCGATAATTAATATGTTTGAACAGGCAATGAGTAATTGTTAATTGTTAATTGTTAATTGTTAATTGTTAATTGTTAATTGTTAATTGTTTATCACTCTACTTTTAACATTACCATCGGCAAAGTGGGTTGTTACTACATCGCCGGCTGATAGCTGGGTTGCGCTGGTAATTTTAGCACCATTCACCGAGGTCATGGTATATCCTTTTTTCAATATCTGCATTGGATTGAGGAGAGCCGAAGTTTTTT
>CAZWOA010000095.1:0-11021 GCA_964635545.1 uncultured Marinilabiliaceae bacterium | reverse complement strand
TGGACGCAGCTCGTAGTTACTCTCTGTTAGGGCTACGGCTGAGTGTGAATATGTGGTTAAGCTGTGGGCATTCAGAATATTGCGTAGCGACAGACGGTATGATAATTTTCGGCCTCCGGGTTTAAACATATACGAGAAATCGGAAAACCAGGCTTCAGAAAGATTATTTGTGCCTTTTACCCAATAATATTCACTCCTAAGGCTCACTATATGCTCTGTTGTTGGAAAATACAATAAGTTTATCTGATGCTGCTGCTCTTTATAGTTGCGCTTAGCTTGTGAAGTCTCTTGGTTCATAAAGCTATATACATAGTTGTATTTTGCCTGAAAGTGGCGCCAATGGCCAAAATCACTTAACATATTAAAGCGAGTTGCGTTTAAGGTGCTCCAGCTAAGACGATTGTCAAGCAAATAGTCCGAATGACGAACCATATATTGACCGCCCACACTTATATTCCATCGCATGGATGCAATAAAGCGCACAAGCTCCCCCGATAGGTCATAAAACTTTTTGTTGTTTTTCTTATTCACTGCTTCGTTTTGAAACACTCCTCCGCCTAGGCTGTTTTGGCTATGTATAACGTTACTTTGGGTAAACATATATTGAGCTGTTATATTTCCCATCCATCCTGCCACAGGATTGCGGAAATGGATTCCTGCCGACGACCTTATGTGTTTATCTTCAGCTATAACTCCCGTACCACGGTTTATTACTCTATAGTTGCGCAATATATAGCTTTTGGTAAGCTGTCCGGCATCCTCAAGCTTGCGATCGTAACTCACTCTCGATTTAATGCTCCAAAAGGAAGCCATGTCCCAAATCAAATTGGCCGATGGAAGTAGCATTGGTTTTGCTGTATTCTGCCCGGCCTCATGTATCTTATCTCTCACCGAGTAATACTTTATCGATAGAGGAACCAAAAGGCTAACTTTAAATGTTGGGGATTCGTATCTAAACTGCTCCATTATAGCCAGTTCACCTTCAAGCCAGTTCATGTTGTTAATGAGCGAATCGACATCAGCAGTAACATTGTCGGTTTCTATAGATGTGGATATATCGCTGTAATTAAACTGTGCACTCACTTTACTCTCTACTGCCCATTTTCTATAATTCATGGTAAATGCACCCGAAATCAACCCTCTTAAATCGTCCCGGTCAAAACGCTGGGTAGCAATAGCATAACTATCACCACCATTCAATATGCCGGTCATTGCACCCGGCTTTATCGACATATTTTGCGGCGAATGGTTATAATCGCCAAATACTTTGAAGCTTACATAATGCTTACCCAGCAACTTATTCCAATCAAGCTCATCAGCAACAGACAGATGTGGAGTATAAGCTTTTTGAAAAACAGAGTTATTTATAGTTTCTCTGTCCTTATCCCAATAGCTTTGCAGCTTCATCTTGTTCTTCAGAAATTTTTTCTCTTTATTTTCACCATATTCAATATTGGCAATAAGACTATTACGCCCAAATAGATTCCTATCGGTTTCGATAAGTGAAATTGTGTCGTTTTGAAGAAAAAAGTTGGTTATCACCGATGCTTTCTCTTCGGTATTGTCGTTGAAATAACTCATGTTAACTTTAAACTCACTATCAGCACTTGTTTTAATCAAATGGTTATAAGTAAGCAAATTGGAGTGATTAAACAGGTAGCGTTGCTGATTGGATAGTAGTGAGGGTGCCAATGATGAAATACCAAGTAATGATGTTTTGCGGTTTGATGAATTGTCAATTTCACTGGAGTTGAATTTAACGCCATCGTGCATAAACGATATGTTTTCGCCCGTATTGTCTGTTTGTGCACTCGCAATAACTTGATTACCGGGGGCAAATATCATTGTCGTAATATTAAATCTAAACATAGGCCATGGAATGCCCACGTCACCATCGATACGATAAGTTGTTGTAAACTTATTTTTTAATCGGATATTAACTGCAGTACCACTGTTGTGGGTAATACCACGAAGCATTTTTATGGGTTGGTGATTATGGAGAATCTCTACGGCAGCCACATCACGATAAGCCAAACTCTTATTTGCTAAAGCATACCTATTGCCAAGCAGGTCGAGACCTTCAATGTAATATTTCTCGATCTCTTGCCCCATATATGCAATTTTACCATCGGTAGCAACCGAAAAACCGGGCATTCGCCCCATTACATCGGCTAAAGATTGATCGGCTGGTCGCTTGAACGACTCTACAATATATTTGGTGGTGTCATCTTTTGATGAAATTGGCCGCCCGAATACGCTTACCTCCTTTATCTTTACATTTCGACTGCTGAGCATTAACTCTATATATTGGTCTTTGGTGGGTAGCACCAGTGATGTATCACGATGAGATAAGGATCGGGCGGTAAGCATTATCGAATCTGCTTTTGAGCTAAAATCAATTTTAAACTCACCACTATCGTCTGTAAATCCAAAAGAAACCACACTGCCCGTTTTAGGATGTAGCAACATAATATTAACAGCTTGGGCAGGTCTGCCGCCATCGGTTGTTATTTTACCCGAAATAGTGTTTTGGGCATAACTAAAACCTACATTCAGAAGTAAAAGAGATATTATGACACTCCGGTTTCTCATGTTTTACGGTCTCTCAATATAATTATTGAACATCATCATGCGGGCAGTCATTCGGTCTATGTCGCTTGTGCTTCCCTCTACTCTGTTAGGATTGCCATAACGGTGAATTTGTGCCTGTAGCTGCGCACGCTTGGCTTTTATATACTCTTTGCCGGTAATCTCTTTGCAGTTTTGGCGTATTATCATTGGTTGATTAGGTGAGGATTCCTCAATGGCGGCAAGCTCAAATATATGGTTGTAACGGCTATCGTGAAGACGCACTATAAGCCCCGGCAAACCGCTAAACTTATATGGTCCGCTACTTATGGGTATCTCTGGAGCATACCAAGCAGTATATTCGCGCCCCGAATATGAAATATAAGCCTTATAACATTTATATCCCAATATGGTGGTGTCGGCTTCTTCTGCCAATCGCCATTTATGGTTTACAGTCTCAGAATACTGATATTTAACATTTTCCATGTTTTCAAAAAGGATGGTTTCATCTCCTTTTTTAATTATTTTGTACTTTGTTAGAACACTACCGTCAACCTTCATTATTTTTGCCCAGAATTCTTTTTCATAAACCTTAGTATTAAGATTTTCGTTCTCTTGCATATTGTAATAACCTTCGTCCTTAATATACTCTACTAATCCTCCAAAAGCAGTGTAATTTTCACCTATGTGTAAAGAGGTAACAGTTGTAATTTTGGGCTGATTACTTACCGAGTCATACACATGTATATAACTATAAATAAATATCTGTTTCACTTCATCTACCTTTTTATAGGTTATGTTTTGAGCAGTTAATGAAGTAGATAGCAATAATAATAGTGTGATTCGAATATTCATAAGTATAGATTTTATAGAGTTTAATAGTTTTTAGATGGGGTAAGCGTTAACCTACCCCATAATTTTAATTCTCTTTACACCACCAGTCTTCAAAATCCCTCGCATCTTCATCACTGTCCGCAAGATAATTGGTGCCTTTTCCGTTACCACAGTCGATTGTGGTCATTCCGCCATCGGCCATAACCGGAATTGCAAATGAAGCAGTAAAGAAAACTGCCATGACAAAAATTAAAAGTGACTTTTTCATAATAACTGTATTTTAAGTTAATTTTACTATTTTATTGTTTATCTTTTAATAAACCTAATAATGTTAATATTTTTAACTTACATTAACTACAAAGTTAGTTAATGCAATATATAAATAAATATTTTTTTAAGTGTGTGATATTGTGTGATTTAACCAGCCTCCATTACTCTAATGTTATAATCATGGTTATATTATAAAACAAAACAGGATGCTATACCAGCTTTCTGGTACAACATCCCGATTATCAACATATATTAAACGCTAAATCAGATTAAGTTAGAAAAGTGTTTTTGTTCAATAAAGCAAATGGATAAGAGTGTTAATCAATAATATATGTTGTTTTGTTTTTTAACGGGTTAGCCATCCTCCATTTTTCACTGTGGCTATTGAGTATGGAAATACCCAGAATAGGCCAAAGAGATAGAACAGACTGTAGGGATAAGCCCATAGTGCCTCTCTAAAGTTATACTGACGCGTGAAAAACAGCATCTGGATGCTTGAGAATATAAAAATTCCCGAAATGGCCGATATAATATAGAGTACGGGATGTGATAACAGGAAGTAGAACATCAGCATAAGAAGCGGTATGGCAAGTACTAACTTAATGCATTGGTTAATAAAAACTAACCTTGCTCCTACTTTATGTTTATCTCTGAAGTTTTTAAATACGAAGTTGTTCATAGCCAGTGTCTCGCGCACGTTGCTGCGCCCCCAACGGGTAAACATTTTATGTAGTGTTTTAAACCCTGTGGGCGTGTTGGTTAGAACGTTGGCATTGCGTTGAAACTTTACTTCATAGCCTTGCTTAAGTATCATGTTGGTCATTGCACGGTCTTCGCCAATGGTGGCATTTTTACCTAAGAATTTCTGGTTCAGCCACTCTTCAAGGCAGTTCATTACTGCATCTCTGCGATAGGCCGATAGTGCTCCCGGGGTGCATAGCACAAATCCTAAGCTGCTCTGTGCCGAACGGATAAACTCGAAACTGAACACAAAACTTACGTTCAACATTCGGGGTATCATACCCTGTTTTTTGTTTAGTACTTTTACATTTCCGGCCACTGCACCGCATTTTTTATTCACCACAAATGGGCTTACCATGTTGCGTATGGTATCTTTTTCAATTATGGAGTCGCTGTCGATGGTGATAAAAATCTCTCCGCTTCCGTTGGTGAATCCTCTGTGCAATGCATGACGTTTCCCGTGGTTTTCGGGCTGTTTATATACTTTTATTGTATTGCCCAGGTCGGCATTGGCTTTATTAATCCAGAACCATGTGTCGTCTTTGCTGCCATCATCCACCGATATTACTTCAAGTTTCTCTTTTGGGTAGTCACTGGCAGCGATACTGAGCAGTGTTTGATATACTAATTTGCCTTCGTTATAGGCAGGAACTATCACTGTGCAGGTTGGCAATTCGCTGTCTGTAACGCTCTCTATTGGTTTGTAACGAAGATACAGATATGCATTATATAATAGGTAACACACCTGAAATAGCAGAAGTGCAGTTAGTGTGGCCATCAGAATTCGCCCCGGTAGTGTGGCGGCTCTCGATAGGTTAATCTCTTCAAAATAAGATTTAAAGTGGTGCGACAGATATACTGCACCTATCATTAGTAGTATTGAACCGGCTACAACAACAAGCTCTTTGTATTTTATGCTAAAGAGTTTATTTTTCTTACTTATGGTTAATCTCTTCATCTTTTTAACCTTTTGTGTTTATAAAAAAATTACACTACAAAGTAAGATGATATGTCTAAACCGTTCAAAAAATTGGTGTCGATATTATTCGATGTGGTTGTAGAAGTTTATCGACAAATTAAAAATCGTGATATGTTTTCATTATTTCGATTAGCTCTACCAATGTGTCGATATTCAGTTTCTCGAATATCCGTTTTTTATAGGTGCTCACGGTGTTCTGTTTCACATCTAATTCGTTGGCTATCTCAAGGTTACCATGCCCTTTAGCATACAGTTGCGCTATTTGAAGTTCTCGTTCCGATAACTGATTTAATGGATTGAGTAGCTGTGGGTTTCCAATAGACATATCAAGTAACTTACGGGTGAATGGCGGATAGTATTCGCCTCTCTCTATCATACTCTCAATAGCCTCTTTTATCTGCTCTTCGTCGCTCTGTTTATTTAGGTATCCATTGGCTCCTTCGTTGATGAATTTAAGTGAGTAGAGCTCCTCTTCAAAGCTGGTGAACATCATTATGCGCATCTTGGGTTGCAATTTTTTTAATTGCCCTAATATGGATATGCAGTTGCCGGTGTTGTATTGGGCATCAAGAATTGCTATGTCTATCGGGGTCGATTTTACCCGCTCTACTATCTGCTCTAATGTGGAGGCGTGAAATATGGTTGCTCCTTCCACTACTTCATCTATCAAAAGTGCTACGCCCTGACGCACTATATTATGGTCGTCGCCAAGCAGAAATGTTGGTTTGTCGCTCTCTACAGTGCTCATTTCACGATTCTCATTTTAATGTTGAATTTCACGGTGGTACCTTCGCCTGCATTACTCACCGCCCATATAGTGCCTCCAAATAGTGTTACTATCTCTTTACATAGGTTTAGGCCTAATCCTGCACCAAGGTTATCTATCTTATCCGAAAGTACTCCTTTGTAATATGGCTCAAAGATTCGCTTTAAGTCATCACTCGATATGCCTGTGCCTGTGTCGGTTACAGATACTTCAAGTTTCACTTTGTCATCTTTAGTTTCAATAATATCAGCATCTACTTTTATAACTCCATTTTCGGTAAATTTATTGGCATTTCCCAATATATTGGCAAATAGCTGATATATTTTAATGAAATCAGCCTCTACCATCAAGTTTCTTTCTACTGAGATGTGGCTCTCAAGTTTATTATTTCTCGACTCAATAAATGGCTCAAAGGATGTGAGTATTGTCTCTATCTCGTCTCGCAGATTGCCTTTATTTGTTATCAGTTTTACGGCCATATCCTGATTTCGGGTATATTCCAATATCTGGTTAGCCTGTATAAGTAGTGAACTGTTGGTGAATTTTATCGATTTCAGATATTCGGCAATGGTTGTATCACTGTTTTTCTTGCTAATGCGGTCTATCAGGATATTTACTATTTTAAGGGGCGACCTTATATCGTGACTCAGCATGCCAAGTACTCTGTTTTTGAATTTCAGGTTGCGGTTTATCTCGTCATTGGCTATGTGAAGTCGTTTTTCATAGTTGAACGACTGCCTTGTAAGGAAAATCACCAATATCAGCACTATAAACATAAGTGCCATTAACCCAAGAACAAGGTAGTGGCGCACTCTGTTGCGTTGTGAGTTCTGCTCCTCATATTGCAACTCCAGGTCTTTATTAAAGTCCTCCACTGCCACATCGTATATCTTCATCAGGCTGTTGCTCGACTCTATAAGGTTTTCATAAATCGAATACAGATTGGTGCTCTCTTTTAGTGCGCCGGCAATGTGCTGCCTGTATTTCTCCATCTCATTGATATAGTGTGTGTTCACCACATCGATAATGCTGTCCATATCAGCTTTTATACGGGTGGTATCCAGTGCACTGCTCTCTTTTATGGTTATGATGGTTGTTTCGCGCTTCACATCTACTTTTCCTTTCACTGCGTTGCGTAACCTGAAAAAGAAGTTGCGCTTCTCTATGCTGTCTGTTGTGTGCTGTATCTCAACTTCCGGCAGTACTTCTCTATGCTTAAACTCATACTTTATAAGTTCAAAGGGAAACTCCTCTGGTTGAGGGGCTTGAAACTTTTTATAATTGCTATCAATCAGCTTTTCGAGTTTCGAAAGCCGCTTGTTACTCTCATCCTCTTTTGTAAGCAGATTTTGCAATGATTCATTCCCTGCGCTATATTGGTTTATGCTGTCAAGGTTGCCTGTAAGTCTCTTTAGCGACTGAAAATATTGCTTTAAATACTTATTATTGTTGTTTACTATGTATTTCTGAAGATTATTTTGGGCACTCAACAGTTCGCTTCTCGAGCCTTCAATTAATGCTTTAAGTGAGTGCCGTTCTCGTAGCTGATTTTCAATCTCATTAAGTTTTTTCTCAACGAAATATTCGTTGTAAAAAAATATCAGAATAATTCCCTGTATCATCACCATGGCGGCAATGAGCGAGTAGTGTAATATTTTACGGTATCTTATTTCTGATATCATATTTTCAAGAAAAATCAAATATAATGTTTTTATATTATATATGTTTAATGACTTAGTTGCTCTTTTCTATTTCATCATTGCCTTTTTCAGCATTTAATGATGTGTCTCTCTCCTGCTCAACATCTTCGTTTTCGTCCTCCCATTGATGCTCAACTCTCACCGGACCGCTCTTGCGTAATAGAAGTGCCAGCAGTACACCGCCCAATGCACCACCCAAATGCGATTCCCACGAGTATGGCAGGTTTATATTGATGGGAAACATTCCCCACACCATACTTCCATACATAAAAACGATGAATAATGATACTGCCATTAGTGGTATGTGATTGCGTATCAGTCCACTAAAGAATAGAAACGAGCCAAGGCCATAAACTATTCCGCTGGCTCCTATGTGCCACGATTCGCGCCCCAGAAGCCACACAAAAACTCCGCTAAATATGTAAACTCCCATGAAGGCAGGCAGTGATGCATCTTTGTAAAAATAGATGAGTGTGGATGCGAGCACAAAAAACGATACTCCGTTGGCCCAAAGATGCGCCCAGTCACCATGTATGAATGGTGCCAGCAATATGCCTTGTAACCCGTTGATATGACGCGGATATATGCCCAGATAATAGAACGTAAAATCACCTGTAGCTTCAATAATTTTAAAAGCCAGACATATAGAGATAAACAGAAAAGGGAGAGCCATGCTTCCCTTTATTTTACGTAGTTCATATTTTGATGATCCGTCGTCTCTCACTTCTTAACTTCCTTATTTACTGCAACAAAAGCTTTATCTCTCCAATAAATTGTTTAATATCATCCTCGGTAGTGTCGAAGGATGTCATCCACCTCACTTCGTTTCTGCTCTCATCCCAATCGTAGAAGAAAAACTTGCTGCGCAACGGCTCAATTATCTCGGGTGGCACCACTGCAAATACTCCGTTTGATTCCACTTTCTGTGTTATCTTTATTTGTGGAATTTTGCCTATCTCGGATGCCAACATTTGTGCCATGGCGTTGGATATGGATGCATTTTCAAGCCATAATCCATCTCTATACAATTCATCAAACTGAACGGCAATGAATCTCATTTTGCTATGCAGCTGGGTTGCCTGCTTGCGTATATATTTCGAGTAAACCGATTGCTCCTTATTGGCAAAGATTACTGCCTCACCAAACATTAGCCCGTTTTTGGTGCCTCCAAGCGTGAGTACATCCACGCCCGCCCCAAGCGATATATCGCAAAGCGGAAGCCCTAGATAGGCAGCTGCGTTGGATATCCTGGCTCCATCCATGTGCAAGTACATATTATGACTGATGGCCAGTTTGCTCAATGCTTTTACCTCTTCCACGCTATATACTGTGCCTAGTTCCGTACTCTGCGTTATGGATATCATAGCAGGTTGCGAGTGGTGTTCAAATCCAAATCCGGTGAGATGCGGTCTTATTAGCTCGGGTGTTAACTTTCCATTTGGGGTTGCAACCGATATCACTTTGCATCCTGCATGTTTTTCGGGTGCACCACACTCATCCACATTTATATGTGCTGTGGCGGCGCAAATAACCGACTGAAACGGACGCACAAGTGTCTCTATTGCAACTGTGTTGGCTCCGGTGCCGTTATACACGAAATAGACATCACTTTGGGGAGTAAAGTGCTTTTTGATTGTATCGATGGCAGTGGCTGTAAGGCTATCTGTGCCATAGCCCGTTGCATGGCCTTTGTTTGCATTGGCCAATGCCTGCATCACCCTTGGGTGTACTCCCGAATTGTTATCGCTCGCAAATCCTCGTGTGCTCATATTTTATACCAAACGTAATTATTATTAATACCAAATTTTTATCGTATAATGCCGATGTGATAGCCGTTTATGCCAATGCAATTGGTATATTACGGATATCCAATCGGTATTAGTGGTCGGTTGATATACGATACTAAAATAGACAAAAAAGCCGGACATTTCACATCCGGCTCTCTCTTTTTTACTGTTTATGCGGGGAATACCAGCAATGGAGTTGTAGTGTGGAATAACATCCGCTTTGCAATACTTGGGTTGAGCAGTCGCGATATGATATTGCGTCGTTTTGATCCTAAGCAGATAATATCGATATTATGATTACGAACATAGGCTTCTACCCCAAGCCAAAAATCTTCAGTATTGATAAAATCTGACTTAACTTCGGTATATGGAAATTCTTTCTTCAAGTAATCATTTAATCCGGCCAATTTTATCTCATCCCAGCGTGAGTGCTTAAACGGCCCCACATGCACGCAATGCATGCCCATATTGAGTGGTCGCACCAGTTTTTCCACACCATCTATAACTTTTATATCCGTCTCCTCGAAGTTGGTGATAAAAAGCAACTTACCCAGATGATTGATGCCCTGATAGTTAAAATCTTCAGGAATAGCAAGCACAGGCACCTTTGCAAGTTCTATCACCTCGGCGGTAACACTTCCAATAAGATCCGACTCTTTTCTGTCCTTTCCGCGAGTACCCATAATAACCACCAAGGGCTTGTAGCTTTTTGAGTATTTAACAATCTCATCTTCAGCAAGTCCTTGCGTCATTACCGAGTTAACAATCACCTTCTTACCGCTCTTCTTTTCATTCTTTTCTTTAAGCATCTCCATAACCTTTGCCATACCTTTTTCGGCCATATCTTTCATCTCTATCACCATCTCTTCGGTATTGAGGTCATAGACGAAAGCATCAGAAAATGGAATTGCATTGCCCATCGGGTAGTAATAGCTGTGCATCACAGTGAGTTCTGCATCAAGTATTCCTGCCCAGTCAAAAGCTACGCTAAGTGCCTTATTGGAGTAGTCGGAAAAATCGACAGGAACCAATATCCTACGTGTCTCATGTTCCTGCTCCTCTTTTAGAAGTTCAAAATTACGCTCAATCATTCCCTCCAGAACCTCCATCGCTTCATCAAGATTCGACTCGTGAATCCTAACTTTTACACCGGTGGAAACTGCTCCTTGTATCAGGTTTACATTCTGCAGAAAACACTCGATTCCTTTGGCTTCCAGAAGGTTTTTAAGTATTTGTGCTTTCTCAAAAGATAGCAATGTTAATGTTATGATATTCTGGCTCATGATATCTGTGTTTTAAATGATATACATAAATTTAAGCATTAATATGCAAATAAGCCAGAAAAATTTGCTTTTTTATGAAAATAAAGGCTTAAT
>CAZWOA010000094.1:7413-11035 GCA_964635545.1 uncultured Marinilabiliaceae bacterium | reverse complement strand
GAGCCTGTAGAGACAGCGAAAACGAAGAAGAAAAAATAAAACACTTTTTACAGTAGAAGATTCATAATAATTGAGGGGCATCAGTATAGTTATTTTATCTATGTTGATGCCTTATTTTCGTTAAAAAGTTAACATAGTGACCATCGTCAGTTTTTTTAACAAATATTAAACATAGCTTCGCATCAAAATAATAATTAAAACCTTCCTAATATGGATCTTAAAAGATATCCCGCAGAGCCGTTCCGCATCAAAAGCGTAGAACCGGTTAAAATGGTTTCCCGCGAGGAGAGGGAGCAAGTAATCAAAGAGTCTGGTTACAATACTTTTTTAATTCCTTCGGAAGAGGTTTATATCGACCTGTTGACCGACAGTGGCACCAATGCAATGAGCGACCAGCAGTGGGCCGGCATGATGCGTGGTGATGAAGCTTATGCAGGCAGCCGTAACTTTTTTCATCTCGAGCAAGTGGTTCAGGACTGCTTCGGATTTAAACATTTGGTACCTACCCACCAGGGACGTGGTGCCGAAAATCTTCTGTCGCAGATAGCTATCAAACCCGGCCAGTATGTGCCCGGCAACATGTACTTCACCACAACACGTTACCACCAGGAGCGTAACGGAGGCATTTTTGTTGATATAATTCGTGATGAAGCACACGATGCATCATTAAATATTCCGTTCAAAGGCAATATCGACCTTAAAAAGCTTGAAACCCTTATTAACGAGCAAGGAGCTGAAAATATAGCTTATGTATGTCTGGCAGTTACTGTTAACCTTGCAGGCGGCCAGCCGGTTTCGATGGAGAACATGAAAGCAGTTCGCAAATTGACCGAAAAACATGGCATTAAAGTATTTTATGATGCAACCCGCTGTGTAGAGAATGCTTTTTATATTAAAGAGCAAGAGGCCGGCTATGCCGACAAAACCATTAAAGAGATTGTGCGTGAAATGTTTAGCTATTCCGACGGATGTACCATGAGTGGTAAAAAAGACGGTATTGTTAATATAGGCGGATTCCTTTGTATGAATGACGAGCAGCTATTTGCCGATGCTAAAGAGTTGGTGGTTGTTTACGAAGGAATGCCTTCATACGGTGGTATGACTGGTCGCGACATGGAAGCCCTTGCTATCGGACTTGAAGAAGCGATGCAGTATGAGTACATTGAGCACCGTATCAAGCAGGTACGTTACCTGGCCGACCGTCTTCTTGAGGCAGGTGTGCCCATTGTTGAGCCTGTTGGTGGCCATGCCGTATTCCTTGATGCACGCCGTTTCTGTCCGCATCTTACACAAGAACAGCTTCCGGCCCAGTCGCTTGCTGCCAATCTTTATGTTGAGAGCGGTGTACGAAGCATGGAGCGCGGCATTGTATCGGCAGGTAGAGATAAAAACACAGGTAAAAACCACGCTCCAAAATTGGAGACTGTGCGCCTTACCATTCCCCGTAGGGTATATACTTACCGCCACATGGATGTGGTTGCCGATGCGGTTATTAATCTTTATCGCAACAAAGAGAAAATCAAAGGATTACGCTTTGTGTATGAACCGAAACAACTACGTTTCTTCACTGCACGTTTTGAAGAGATTTGACAATAAAATAAATGAAAAAAGGCTGTTCTAAAAAGGCAGCCTTTTTTTATAACAGGCAATTTTCGGGGCAATTATACCAACACACTAAACCTCAATAAGTTATACGAAACAAAAGGAATTAATATTCACCTACCATTCTATACTCATCATCGGCATAATTCCACCCCATTACATTAGCTATCATCGGCACAATATAGGCGGCCGTCTTCTTATTACCACGATAGTTAGGATGCCAATCCGATCCGTAATCCTTTTCATTCATAAGTACTGACGGAATTCCAACAAAAAAGACCTTAGCATCCATATTCAAAATTTTATATGACTCAACCATCTCCTTTACAATGGTGTAACATGGCTCATTAATCATAGGCCCTACGATGCAGAACACCGGAATATTACCATAAATCTCCCTCACTTTATCAATCTGTTTTTCATACTGACGTTGAAAATAGGCCTTGTCGGGATGGGGTAAAGTAGAGTAATCATTGGTGCCAAGATTAATAACGAATGCATCAGGCTGCCAGCGGTTGAAATTCCAAACCGAAGCAGAATCGCTATTGAGTGTGCGCCCAAAACGCTGTGGCATAGGAGCTTGCTTTGTAGATATTTTGCTTTTATCATTATAATTGCGCACCATACCCATGCCTGAATGGGAAATACACGAAAATTGTGCATCAAAAGCACGCGCCACAACGGCTGCATACGACATGTAGTTATTCTCGGTATCGGGACGGAAACGCTCATTGCCCGATTCGCCTTCGGTGCCATATCCGCAAGTTATTGAGTTGCCCAGAAACTCAATTTTACGTGTTCTATTTGCTGATGATGCTGATACTTTGCTTTTTGCTCCAACCGTGATTCCGTAGAAAGTGCCAACTCCCATGTCCGATTCCGTACGTTTTGTAATCATCAATTCATGATTACCTTTTCCCTTAATATCAGAAATAACAAATAATGAATCAGTTACAGAGTGCAGTACAGTATTTCTATTACCATCGATAAACACATTATAGTAATCGCGGGCGCCACCTTTAAGATGTATGGTAAGTTCGGCACCTGTAAATGAGCACGCAATGGCCACTCCCGGCCAGTCGAACCTCACGGCTTTGGGATTGCTATTGTCGGTGCGGCCCATATAGCTGAATGCCGGGTGCGATGCATCTATAAACTGCTGCGCACCGGCTTGAATCATTATTGCGGCAAACAGTAAAATTGTAGTGGTTAGTTTTTTCATGAGAGTTATTTATCAATAAAAAAATACAGAAGCAAATTTACCAAATAATTGTTATAGAAAGTTTAATCACTCAAATTATTCATTCTTCAATTATTTTTCATTTTTTAATATTTTAACTGGATATTTGTTAAAATTTTTAATAAGTTTGCACTGCTATAAATATGACATGAGAAGATAAAACTCTCAATCATCATATAATAAGCACAATAGAACCGCCTTCCCAATCGATATTTTGCAGAAATTCAATTAATATATAAATATTTTAAACATTAATTTCATGAAGTATCTATTGTTTGCATTCATACTTTTAACATTTGTGGGGTGCAGTGTAACTCCAAAGCAGGAAATCTCCATCGTTCCCATACCTACGAAGGTTGTGCAGAAAAATGGTTCTCTAAACTGGAAAACAGGCCAGCCGTTGACTGTTGCATATAGTGAAGCTTCGCTACAAAAAGCTGCTATCCAGTGGAATAACATGCTATCGGAGGTATATGGCTTCAATGTTACCACAAACGAAGGCAGCACCGGCGATATCGTACTTTCGAAAGCCGATATTGCCAATGCCGAAGGTTATGAAATGGATGTAACCACCTCAGGTGTAACCGTTAAGGCCGCATCGGCAGCCGGTGCTTACTATGCCATGCAGACATTTAAGCAGCTTATGCCTCTAAAAGTCGAAGTTGCAGAAAAGAGCAAAATATCGGTTCCCGAAGTTAGCATTGCCGATGAGCCGGCATTTGGCTACCGCGGTGCCCACCTCGATGTTGCACGCCACTTCTTCAATGCCGATTCGGTGAA
>CAZWOA010000094.1:3816-7313 GCA_964635545.1 uncultured Marinilabiliaceae bacterium | reverse complement strand
ACCGCGGTGCCCACCTCGATGTTGCACGCCACTTCTTCAATGCCGATTCGGTGAAGCGCTACATTGACATTCTTGCTATGCACAAAATTAACACATTCCACTGGCACCTCACCGAGGATCAGGGATGGCGAATAGAAATCAAAAAATATCCGAGTCTAACCGAGATTGGCTCATACCGTCCGCGCACAGTAATTGGCCGTAATAGCGCCGAGTACGACAATGTGCCTGTAAGCGGCTATTATACGCAGGAAGAGATTAAAGACATAGTGAAATATGCCGATGACCGTTTCATCACCATCATTCCCGAGATTGACATGCCGGGGCACATGCTTGCGGCACTTACTGCCTACCCCGAACTTGGCTGTCGCGGTAAAAACTACAAAGTAGCCGAAACCTGGGGTGTGTTCGAAGAGGTGCTTTGCGCAGGCAACGAAAAAGTGTATCAGTTTGTATATGACGTACTTGACGAAGTAATACAACTATTCCCATCCAAATATGTGCATATTGGTGGCGACGAATGTCCAAAGGAAGAGTGGGAGAAATGCCCTAAATGTCAGGCTAAAATACGTGAGCTAAAACTTAAGGGTGATGGCGTGCACACTGCCGAGCAGCGGCTACAGAGCCACTTTACCAAGGAAGTTGAGAAATACCTTAACGACCACGACCGTTACCTGATTGGTTGGGATGAAATAATGGAGGGCGGACTATCTGAGACAGCCACAGTGATGTCGTGGAGAGGTGCCAGCCATGCCTACGAAGCGGCCAAACTTGGCAATGACGCCATCCTAACACCAAACACCTATCTATATTTCGACTATTACCAAACCGATGATATTGCTGATGAGCCACTTGCAATCGGTGGTTTTATATCGGTGAAGAAAGTGTATGAATATAAAGCCGTTGAAGATGACGTTCCGGCTGATATCCGCAAGCATATACTTGGTGTTCAGGCTAATATGTGGACCGAGTATATGAAAACATTCCGTCATGTGGAATATATGCTGTTGCCCCGCCTTGCTGCCCTTAGCGAAGTAAACTGGAGCGATGCACCACGCGATTACGATGCTTTCATTAAACGTCTGGAGCACATGATGAAGCAGTACGACGAAAACGGATACAACTACGCCCGTCATATTTTCGACGTAAACAGTCAACTGGAGCGTGACAATGAAAACCACACCCTTAAAATGAAACTTTCGGCACTCTCAAATGCTGATATTCGTTACACTACCGATGGTTCGGAACCTACCAGAAACAGCGATAAATACACCTCGCCAGTAACCATCGACCGCCCTATGACATTTAAAGCAATTGCTTTTTATGATGATGCAAAATCGAGAACAACCACTCAGATATTCGACTTCAACATAGCAACAGCAAAGCCCATAGTGCTTAATACAGAGCCTAATAAAGCTTATGCTGCCAATGGTGCCAATACCCTTAACGATGGTTTGGTAGGCACAAAACTATTCAACACCGGACGCTGGATTGGCTTTGTGGGCAACGACCTGTCGGCTACCATCGACCTGGTTAACCCCACCGAAATATCGATGGTTGGACTAAACAGCCTGATTATCACCGGCGATTGGATTTTCCGACCTGTTTCCATATCAGTTTTCACTTCGGATGACAACGAAAACTTCACACTCGCCAAAGAGATAAGGCCGGAATCAGACACCAAGCACGTAAATGTAATTGAGCGTTATAATGTTGATTTTGAGCCACAAACAACACGTTACGTAAAGGTAGTAGTTGAGAGCCTGAAGCAGATGCCACAGTGGCACGCAGGTCCTGGAAAACCATCGTATATATTTGTAGATGAGATTGGTATATATTAATAATTCAGCATATTAGGATTAAGAAAAGCTGTCTTTTTAAGGACAGCTTTTTTGTTGAATTAATTTTTTCGAATAAAATAACTATCTTGCACTCCCATCGGAAGATGGTGAAACACAGACAAATCAGTAATAATAAAACTAAAATACAGATGAAAAACATATCTCTATTAACTTTTCTATTATCCATATTTATCATTCATGGTTGTTCCGACGATAAAAGCTTCGAAGAGACCTTATCACTATCGGAAAAGAGTATAATATTTGTAACCTCAGGCGAAAAGAAGGTTGTTAAGATTACCTCCAACTCAAAATGGGAAGTTAAAATTCCTGCCACCGACTCATGGTATAACGTCTCTCCAACCTCGGGCGAAGGTGATGGCGAAATAGAGATAGAGGCTGACGAAAATGTTGAAGTAAAAGACTTAACAGGTGTTTTAAACATCTCAACAAAAACCAAATCAAAAATCATAACTATCAGTCAATCAGCGGCAAATCCATACTTTCCACTTCTAACAATCAAAACAGAAAATGGAGAGCCAGTCAATTCAAAAGATTACTATGTAAATTCTACAATAACCATCCAAACAAGAGATAAAAATGGTAATGTAGATGAGACGATATTTGATGAAAAATCGGAAATAAAAGGACGTGGAAATAGCACCTGGGGAATGCCTAAAAAGCCGTATCGCCTTAAGTTAAAAAGTTCGACAGAGGTAATGGGAATGCCCAAGAACAAGCATTGGGTGCTATTGGCCAACTACTCCGATAAATCATTGATGAGAAACGAGCTGGCTTTTGAAATCAGCCGTAGAATGGGATTTGCATATACACCACGCATGAAATATGTGGATGTGATGCTAAACGACGAATATTTAGGCAATTACATGTTGGTTGAGCATATTAGAATTGACAAAAACCGGGTAAATATTGACGAGCTAAAAGCCACCGACAGTGATATTACGGGAGGTTACCTACTCGAAATAGATGAGCGCATGGGCGAACCTGAGTGGTTTCAAACCCGGGAAGCCGGGATGACATTCTGCATTAACAGACCAGAGGATATCCCTGAAAATCAGAAGACATACATATCGAATTACATTCAGAAAATTGAAGACATTTTATATGGCAAAAATGGTGTAGATGTAGTGAAAGATTTGCCCAAATATGTTGATTTGAAATCATTTATCGATTATCTTTTACTAAATGAGCTCTCTCGAAATGTGGATGGAAATTTGCGTCTAAGCACGTTTGTTTACAAAAACCGCAATGATGATAAGCTATATTTTGGTCCGGTATGGGATTACGACATAGCATTTGGCAATGTTAATTATGATGAATGTCACCTCACCAATGGTTGGCATGCAAAAACCAAAGCTCCCTGGTATCAGAAGTTTTTCTTACATCCAACTTTCGATAAAATGGTAAAAGATAGATGGAAAGAACTTAGAGGTGGTGCACTTAGCAACATGGATCCATACATCAACAAGATGGCTAAAAAATTGAATATGTCTCAAGCAGAAAACTTCAAAACTTGGCAGATATTGGGTGTTTATGTATGGCCAAACAACAATATAACCCAGCAACTACCCAAAACATATAGCGGTGAAGTACAGTATTTAAAGACGTGGCTCAACTCTCGCATGACGTGGATGGACGAAC
>CAZWOA010000094.1:0-3716 GCA_964635545.1 uncultured Marinilabiliaceae bacterium | reverse complement strand
GAAGTACAGTATTTAAAGACGTGGCTCAACTCTCGCATGACGTGGATGGACGAACAGCTTAAATAATATTATCACTACCCAACACTATGAGCAAAGAAAACAGCAGCACTAAACGCGAGCTATTCAGTTCCAAATTTGGCTTCGTCATCTCATGCATAGGTGCCGCCTTGGGACTTGGAAACATATGGATGTTCTCCTACCGCCTTGGCACTTATGGCGGTGCAGCATTCCTCATTCCCTATTTCCTGTTTGTTTTTTTACTGGGAACCACAGGACTTATTATTGAGTTTGCCTTTGGAAGAAGCCACCGCACCGGCTCGTTCGTGGGCATTCAACGGGTGTTTAAAACCCACAACCTGAAAGGGGCACGCATTGCAGGTTTCATACCCGTGATAGGCCTCACCGGGATATTTATTTTCTACTCGGTGGTGATAGGCTGGATACTCAAATACTTCTTTATGAGCGTAACAGGCAGTCTGTTTCATCATAACCACGAACTGCTATTCAGCCAGTTTACCGAAAGTAAAGAAGCAATATTATGGACTCTTTTTGCAGTGTTAATAACATTAACCATTGTACTATCGGGCGTTGCAAAAGGGATAGAGAAACTAAATAAAATCGCCATCCCGGTGCTGATGCTGATATTTATGCTGATGATAATAAGGGCAATGACTCTCGAAGGTTCTATGGCTGGCGTGATGTACCTTATAAATCCCGATTGGAGTAAACTTCTTATTGTAGAAACATGGGTTATGGCCTTGGGACAGGCATTCTTCACCGTATCACTAACAGGCTGTGCTCTTGTGGTTTATGGTAGTTACGCCCACGACAAGGCCGAGTTAGTATCAGCATCGTTTCACACTGCACTATACGACTCCATTGCGGCACTCATGGCAGCATTTATGATAATTCCGGCTGTATTTGCATTGGGGCTCGACCCAGCTGCCGGTCCGTCGCTACTTTTCATCACCCTTCCCAAAGTATTTGAGATGATGCCTTACGGACAAATACTGAGTGTTCTGTTTTTTCTGAGCATCATATTTGCTGCAATCACATCATCGGTAAGCATGCTCGAAGGCCCTGTGGAAGCAGTGATATCAACCACTAAAATAAGTCGTCGTAAAGCTACCTTAACAATAGCATCAATAGCAGTACTACTAACAATACCAATAACTTTGGATAGTAACCTATTTGAGAAATTCACCGATTTTATCACCATAATACTATCTCCAATTGGTGCAATGTTACTGGCCTTTGTGGCGGTATTCCTATACTCCGATAAGTTGCTGGCCGAAATAAATAAGAGCCGGGAAAAACCGGTAGGAAAATGGTTTATTACCTATTCGAAAATAATTTTTGTGCCGGTTACCATCCTGATTATCATATTGGGAATACTGTTTGGCGGTATAGGATGATATAATTCATACCACAACATAACCCTGTTTCCTTTTTGGCAGCAGGGTTTTTTAGTATCTTTACAGAAATAGATATGCACTAAACAAAATACACTCAAAGCACTTATAATGAAGATAATACATACAGCCGACTGGCACCTTGGACAAACCTTTTACCAGAACGACAGGAGCCATGAACACCAGCTGTTTCTCAATTGGCTGAAACAGATGATAATAGCACATCAACCGGATGCACTTCTAGTAGCCGGCGATATTTTTGATACCCCAAACCCATCGGCATCAGCACAACGGATGCTATACACATTCTTAAAAGATATACACGAAGAAAACTCTGAGCTACAAGTAGTTATCATTGCCGGAAACCATGATTCGGCCTACCGTCTTGAAGCCCCTATACCACTGCTTGAGGATATGAAAGTGCATGTAAAAGGAGCAATAAAGAGAGATGAAGATGGCGCTATAAACTATAACGATTTGATAATCAAACTAACAGGAGCTGACAAAACCACAGCATGGTGCATGGCAGTTCCCTATCTTCGTCAGGGTGACTACCCGCCGGTTGAGTTAGAGCAAAATCAAAACATATATAACGAGGGTACTAAAACATTCTACAGCAACATATTAGAGCAGGTTTTAAAAAACAGAAACAATAATGAACCCATAATTGCGATGGGGCATCTTCAGGCATCGGGAGCGCACATTAATAGTGGCGACGAGAGTGAACGCACCATCGTTGGGGGTCTCGAAGGCGTTAACGGAGCAGCACTCTTCCCCGCCTCAATAACCTACACGGCACTTGGGCACCTGCATCGAGCACAAAGGGTTGCCGGACGTGATAACATCACCTATTCGGGATCGCCGCTACCAATGTCATTTGCAGAAGAGAACTACAAACACGGCGTAAACCTAGTCAGTATATCTAGTGATAATCAGATAGTTATTGAAAAACTCATCTTTGAACCTCCTGTAAAAGTAATGTCTATTCCATCAAAAGTGCAACCACTTGAAGAGGGAGAACCCAACAACCTAAACCAGGTATTAAAGCTTCTTAAAGAGTTGCCCAAAGGAGAGCCCGACCAAAGTGCCCCCTATCTACAGGTTAGGGTTTCGTTCAGGCAGATGATTCCAAATCTACGGCAAGAGGTTGAGAAGGCTCTTGATGGTCGGTATGTTAGATTGGCACGCATCATCACCGATAATGCCAACACATTTGATGCCGATAAAGAAGAGGAAATAACCTTCGAGAAAGTGAAAAACATAGAACCGATAGACATGGCACGCCTGGCTTTCAGAAAGAAAGAGCTGCAAATGTCGGCCGAGATAGAACAACTTTTCAATGATGTGGTTGAGGAGATTAACCGCTAAAACTGACTCATAACATGAAAATACTTGCGATAAGAGGCTGTAACTTAGCCTCCATAGATGGCGAATTTGAGATAGACTTCACACAAGAACCGCTTAAAAGTGCCGGACTCTTTGCAATAACCGGTCACACAGGCGCAGGAAAATCAACAATACTGGATGCGCTGTGCCTTGCGCTATACGACAAAACACCACGCACAGAACAAAAAGTACAATCGGTGAACACCGATGAAATTGGCGGTGTGCAACAGGACGACCCAAGGTTAATACTACGAAAAGGAACCGGCTCGGGATGGGCAGAGGTCGATTTCAGGGCTATAAACGGCTCTACGTACCGCAGTCGTTGGTCGGTGAACAGGGCATATGGAAAACCAGGCGGAAAACTGCAACCAATTGAAATATCGGTAGATAACCTTACCACTAAAAGCAGGCTGTCGGGAAATAAAACTGAACTGCTTGTGCAGTTAGCCGACCTTATCGGATTGTCATACAACCAGTTCGTGCAATCTGTTCTATTGGCTCAAAATGATTTTGCATCATTTATGAAAGCGGTGGATAATGAAAAGGCAAAAATCCTAGAGAAGATTACTGGTATCGATATTTACGCCAAAATATCAAAACGCATTTATGAAAGATCAAAAGAAGCCGAAGCCGACCTCAATAGAATTAAAGACCAACTACAAGGCATTGAAATACTGAAAGATGAAGAGCTGGAACTGATTAGAACAGAACAGAACAGACTGGCAGTAGAGATAGAGGCTTTAGATAAAAAGAATGAGTTGCATAAAAGCAAACTGAATTGGTGGGAAACCCTTTCGGCATTGCAACACAGCAAAAAAGATGCTGAACTGCAACTAGAGCAGGCAAAAACAACAAATGAGGCGGCACTTCCGAGGCGTGAATATATGAAAATGAGAGTTAAAGCCAAGGAGATAGCAC
>CAZWOA010000093.1:0-11094 GCA_964635545.1 uncultured Marinilabiliaceae bacterium | reverse complement strand
TTGATTCCTTAGCCATGAATTAGTTCTTTTTTGTGTTTTTAAATGGTAAACCAAACTCTTTAAGAAGGGCATAAGCCTCCTCGTCGGTTTTTCCTGAAGTGACAAAGGTAATATTCATACCGTTAATCTTGTTAATATTTTCAATATTTATTTCAGGAAAAATAATTTGTTCGGTAACACCAAGTGTATAATTACCTCTTCCATCGAGCTTTCCACCAATTCCGTTGAAGTCACGGATACGTGGAAGTGCCACTCTTACAAGCCTTTCGAGGAATTCGTACATCTTATCGCCACGTAGAGTAACCATAACGCCGATAGGCATTTTTTTACGTAGCTTAAAGTTAGAGATGTCTTTTTTCGAATAGGTAGGAACAGCTTTCTGTCCTGTGATGGTTGATATCTCTTTTATTGCTATCTCGATAAGTTTCTTATCGGCCACAGCATCTCCAATACCTTGATTGACAACAATCTTCTCAAGTTTGGGAGTTTGCATAACACTAGTGTATCCAAACTCTTTCATAAGAGCGGGAATAACCTGCTCTTTGTATTGACTTTTTAAAGTAGGTACGTAGCTCATTTAATCTCCTCCCCTGACTTTTTAGAATATCTAACCAAATTTCCTTTCTCATTAAGACGGCGTCCGATACGGGTCGCCTTACCTGTAGAAGGGTCTTTCACATTCAAATTAGAGATGTGAATAGGAGCTTCCTGCTTAATGATGCCACCGTTAGGGTGAGCCGCATTAGGCTTAGTGTGTTTGCTCACTAGGTTAATACCCTCTACAATGGCTCTTTGAGTTTTAGGGAACACCTGAAGGACTTTACCTTCTTCTCCCTTGTTTTCACCGGCGTTAACAATAACTATATCGCCTTTTTTAATATGAAGTTTTGCCATTGCTGTAAATTCGTTAAAATTTAAATTACTTCAGGGGCCAACGACACAATCTTCATATATCCGTCGCGCAATTCGCGGGCTACGGGACCGAAGATACGTGTTCCTCTCATATCACCGGCATTATTCAACAATACACAAGCATTGTCATCAAATCGGATATATGATCCATCAGCACGTCTGACTTCTTTTTTGGTACGAACGATAACTGCCTTCGATACTGTACCTTTTTTCACATCACTTGCAGGCAGGGCATGTTTAACAGTAACGACGATGCGGTCGCCTATAGATGCGTATCTTTTACGGGTTCCACCCAGCACTTTGATACACAGCACCTCTTTGGCTCCACTGTTGTCGGCTACTGAAAGTCTTGATTCTTGCTGTATCATGTTTACTTAGCTCTTTCAATGATTTCCACTAATCTCCAACGTTTTGTCTTACTCAGGGGGCGAGTCTCCATAATTTTAACTGTATCCCCTGTGTTTGAGGTATTGTCCTCGTCGTGTGCGTGAAACTTCTTGGTTTTCTTAACGAATTTACCATAAATAGGGTGCTTCTCGCGAACTTCGACTGCAACAACAATGGATTTTTCCATTTTATCGCTTACCACTATACCTACACGTTCTTTTCTAAGATTTCTTTCTTCCATCTTAATTGATTTTTTACGTTTACTGTTTTTGACACAAGATGGTCTTTAAACGCGCAATATTTTTGCGTGTCTGTCTAATCTTCAAAGGATTTTCAAGAGGCGACACAACGTGATTAAGTTCCAACTGGTGTAGTTGGGCTTGCTCTTGCTCTATCTTGTCCTGAATTTCGGCGATAGACATTTCTCTAATCTCTGCTGGTTTCATCCTTATCCGTTTGAAGATTCAACATAATCCCTGCGTACAATAAACTTTGTAGTTACGGGTAGCTTTTGTGCAGCCAATCGCAAAGCTTCTTTGGCAATATCATAGGGTACTCCTTCGCACTCAATGAGTATGCGACCGGGAGTTACAGGTGCTACATATCCTTCCGGGTTACCTTTACCTTTACCCATACGCACTTCGGCTGGTTTCTTGGTAATAGGTTTATCGGGGAATATTCTGATCCATATCTGACCTTGACGCTGCATATAGCGGGTTACAGCAACCCGGGCAGCCTCTATCTGGCGGCCAGTAATCCACTTACTCTGTAAGGCTTTAATACCGAAAGATCCAAAGGCCAACTCATGCCCGCGCTGGGCATTCCCTTTCATCTTCCCTTTTTGCTGCCTTCTAAACTTAACTTTTCTAGGTTGTAACATCGTTCCTTAAGGATTTATAGATGATTACTTTTTTCTTCTCTTATTACCTCTGTGTTCACGCGATCCACTTCCTGCGCCAGAGTTACTCTGATGTCCTGACTCTCTAGTGCCTACCGGAAGCGAGAAATCACGCTTACCAAACACTTCACCTTTACAGATCCAAACCTTAATACCGATTAGACCCATTTTGGTTTGAGCTTCTACCTGAGCGTAGTCAATATCCGAACGGAATGTGTGAAGTGGGGTACGCCCCTCTTTGTACATTTCGCTACGAGCCATTTCGGCACCGTTCAAACGACCGCTGATCATCACTTTGATACCTTCGGCTCCCATGCGCATAGTGCTGGCGATAGCCATTCTAATGGCGCGACGGTAGGCGATACGGCCTTCGATCTGACGGGCAATGTTGTTACCTACGATAACAGCATCAAGCTCCGGGCGTTTGATTTCGAAAATATTGATTTGTACCTCTTTATCGGTAATCTTTTTTAGCTCTTCTTTCAGTTTGTCAACTTCCTGACCTCCCTTTCCGATGATAATCCCCGGACGAGCGGTGAACACGGTAATAGTGATCAACTTAAGGGTACGTTCGATAACGATACGGGAGATGCTGGCCTTTGCCAAACGAGCATTTAGATATTTCCTGATTTTGAAGTCTTCCAGCAGTTTGTCGCCATAGTTGTTGCCGCCAAACCAGTTAGAATCCCATCCTCTGGTAATACCAAGCCTGTTACTTATTGGATTTACTTTTTGTCCCATTTAGCTCGCAATTAATTTTCCTGATTTTCAGATATTTTACTATCAACATACAAGGTCACGTGGTTACTCCTCTTTCTGATGCGGTGAGCCCGTCCTTGTGGAGCGGGTCTAAGTCGCTTCAGAATACGACCTGAATCAACGTGAATTGTCTTCACGTACAGATTTGCATCCTCGATTTTAACTCCTTCATTTTTCTGTCTCCAGTTGGCGATAGCCGAAAGAAGAAGTTTTTCAACTCTTTGGCTTGCCTCTTTGGTTGAGAACTTAAGGAGATCGAGTGCATGGTTAACCTCTTTACCTCTGACCATGTCTGCTACCAGGCGCATCTTACGAGGTGAAGTCGGTACATTGCGAAGCACAGCAAAATACTGAGTTTTTCTGGCTTCTTTTCTATTTTCAGCACTGAGTCTTTTTCTAGCACCCATTTTTAACTGTTTAAAGAATTAATTAATAAGGGCTTAACGTTTCTTAGTTCCGCCATGACCGCGGAAAGTACGTGTTGGTGAGAACTCACCAAGTTTGTGCCCTACCATGTTTTCGGTTACGTAAACAGGGATAAATTTATTACCGTTATGCACAGCAATAGTATGTCCCACGAAATCTGGGGAAATCATGGAAGCCCTAGCCCAAGTTTTAATCACCGATTTCTTGCCACCTTCATTCATGCCAAGAACCTTCTTTTCCAGCTTGAAATTAATATATGGGCCTTTTTTTAATGATCTACTCATAAACGTGTTAATTTACCCGGTTATTTTTTGCGTTTTTCAAGAATAAATTTCGACGATCCTTTTTTAGGAAGTCGGGTTTTGTAACCCTTAGCCAACAAGCCTTTACGTGATCTTGGCAGACCACCTGAAGCACGGCCTTCACCACCACCCATTGGGTGATCGACTGGGTTCATTACAACACCACGAACTCTAGGACGACGGCCAAGCCATCTTGAACGACCGGCTTTACCCGATCTCTCCAGAGCATGGTCTGAGTTACCTACAGCACCGATAGTTGCACGGCATGTGGTAAGGATCATTCTTGTTTCGCCTGAAGGTAATTTAACAACTACATAGTTGCCTTCACGAGCAGCCAATTGTGCAAAAGAACCAGCACTGCGTGCCATAATACCGCCTTGTCCTGGACGAAGCTCGATATTGTGGATTACAGTACCTAGTGGAATTTCGCTTAGTAGAAGAGTATTACCAATCTCGGGAGCTACTCCCGTTCCTGATGCTACTGTTTGACCTACCGAAAGACCATTTGGTGCCAAAATGTACCGTTTTTCACCATCTGAATAAACCAGCAAAGCGATGCGAGCACTACGATTTGGATCGTACTGAATGGATTCCACTGTTGCTGGAACACCGTCTTTGTTACGTTTAAAATCGATTACACGATACTTCCTTTTGTGTCCCCCACCAAGATTGCGCATTGTCATCTTACCGGTGTTGTTACGACCTCCGGATTTTTTGATGGGCTCCAGCAAGGATTTCTCTGGTACAGCTGATGTAATCGTATCAAATGTACCAATAATTTTGTGTCTCTGCCCCGGTGTTGTGGGCTTTAGTTTTCTTACTGCCATTTTTATCAGATATTGCTATAAAAATCAATATTGTCTCCCTGGGCTAAAGTTACGATCGCCTTCTTATAAGTGCTAGTGCGACCGTCGATAACTCCGGTTTTTGTAAAACGAGACTTGTTTTTACCACCTACAACCAAGGTATTTACATCCTGGACAGTCACATTGTACAGCTCTTCTACTGCTTTTTTGATTTCGATCTTGTTAGCTCTACGATCAACTCTAAAAGCATATCGGTTCTGCTTTTCGCTAAGAGCTGTCATTTTCTCGGTGATGATCGGTTTAATAATCACTTTCATAATGTCCCTCCTTATGCGTTAAATAGATTTCCGAATTCTTGTACTGAGCTCTCCAGTAACACCAGATTCTTAGCTTTAAGAATGCTGTATGTGTTAAGATCTGCAACTATAGTTACCTCGCTTTGGGGTATGTTTCTAGATGAAAGGAAAATGTTGGGGTTGTAATCTGGCAACACCAGCAGTGATCGTTTTCCATCTAAGTTCAGATTCTTGCGTAGTGCAATGAACTCTTTTGTTTTAGGAGCATCAAACGAAAAGTCTTCTACTACCACGATTGATTTCTCAATTGCTTTGTAGGCAAGAGCCGACTTACGTGCCAGCTGCTTAAGCTTTTTGTTGAGCTTGAATGAGTAGTTACGCGGGCGTGGTCCGAAAACGCGTCCACCACCTATGAAGATAGGCGATTTCATGCTGCCTGCGCGGGCTCCACCTGTACCTTTTTGTTTCTTAATCTTACGGGTACTACGTGCAATCTCTGCACGCTCTTTCGATTTATGAGTACCTTGACGATTATTGGCCAAAAACTGCTTTACATCCAGATAGATAGCATGATCGTTAGGCTCGATACCGAATATGGTTTCCGGAAGGATAACCTTTCTTCCGGTTTCCTTTCCTTGTATGTTTACTACGTTCAATTCCATCATTTCTCGATAATTAGATATGAACCTTTTGCTCCCGGTACTGAACCTTTAACAATCAGCAGGTTGCTTTCGGGAATTACTTTAATCACTCTAAGGTTTTCAACCTTCACTCTGTCACCACCGGTACGACCTGCCATCTTGATTCCCTTGAACACACGTGCAGGGAAAGATGCAGCACCAACAGATCCAGGAGCCCTTCCTCGGTTGTGCTGTCCGTGAGTTTGACCTCCAACACCGCTAAATCCGTGGCGTGTTACCACACCTTGAAAACCTTTACCTTTTGAGATGCCAACTACGTCAACAAAGCTATCCTCTTCGAAGAGGTCAACTGTTACGGTGTCACCAAGGTTCATCTGGTTCTCAAACTCTTTGAATTCAACGAGTTTGCGTTTAGGAGCTACACCTGCCTTAGTAAAGTGACCCTTCATTGGGGCTGGGGTGTTTTTCTCCTTCTTGTCGTCAAAAGCTAACTGTACAGCTTCATAACCGTCGATCTCCAAAGTTTTCACCTGAGTCACGACACAAGGGCCAGCTTCGATAACAGTGCATGGAATGCTTTTTCCATCGGCACTGAAAACGGATGTCATTCCGATTTTTCTTCCAATTAATCCTGGCATTGCTTACTTAATTAAACTAGTTATCAAACTTTTATTTCAACTTCTACACCACTGGGTAGCTCTAACTTCATCAGAGCATCGATAGTTTTTGCAGTAGAACTGTAAATATCTATCAGACGTTTGTATGACGATAGTTGGAACTGCTCACGTGATTTTTTATTCACAAATGTGGAGCGCAACACTGTAAAGATACGCTTGTGAGTAGGAAGCGGAATAGGTCCGCTTACTACTGCTCCGGTACTCTTTACTGTTTTAACGATCTTCTCGGCCGATTTGTCAACCAGGTTATGATCGTATGATTTAAGCTTAATTCTGATCTTTTGGCTCATATCTGAGTACTATTCTTATAATAATTCAACTTTTCCTTTAGCTTCTTTTAATACCTCAACGGCGATTGACTTCGGAACCTCAGCGTACTGAAGGAAATCCATTGATGAAGTGGCACGACCTGATGATAGTGTACGAAGCACTGTTACATATCCAAACATCTCGGCTAGAGGCACTTTGGCTTTCACTACGCGTGCACCGCCTTTGCTCTCCATGCCCTCTACCTGGCCACGACGCTTGTTGAAGTCGCCGATAATATCACCCATGTAATCTTCGGGGGTAACAACCTCTACACGCATGATAGGCTCAAGCAGAATAGGACGTGCCTTAGCTGAAGCGGCCTTGAATGCCTGCCGGGCTGCGATCTCGAACGATAGTGAGTCGGAGTCAACAGGGTGGAATGAACCGTCGAACAGAACAACTTTAAGGTTTTCAACCTCATAACCTGCAAGAACGCCATTTTTCATAGCCTCTTTGAAACCTTTTTCAACAGAAGGAATATATTCGCGAGGAATATTTCCGCCCTTGATCTCGTCAACAAATTGCAGGCCAGTTTTTCCTTCATCGATAGGACCAACCTTAACGTAAACATCGGCAAACTTACCACGACCACCGGTCTGCTTTTTAAACACCTCGCGGTGCTCAACAGTAGCAGTGATAGCCTCTTTGTAAGATACCTGAGGACGACCTTGGTTACACTCTACTTTGAATTCGCGTTTCAGACGGTCAATAATAACCTCAAGGTGAAGTTCACCCATACCGCTAATAACTGTCTGTCCGCTCTCTTCGTCAGTACGTACTTTGAAGGTTGGATCCTCTTCGGCCAGTTTACCAAGTGCTATAGATAGTTTGTCGATATCTTTCTGGCTTAGTGGCTCTACAGCAACACCAATCACAGGCTCGGGGAATTCCATTGACTCAAGAACGATTGGGTTCTTTTCGTCGCAAAGGGTATCACCGGTTTTGATATCTTTAAAACCTACAGCAGCACCTATATCACCAGCTCCAATAAATTCTTGTGGAATTTGTTTGTTGGATTTCATCTGATATAGACGAGCGATACGCTCTTTCTTGTCGGTACGTGTGTTAAGCACATACGAACCTGCATCAAGTTTACCTGAGTAAACACGCACGAATGCAAGACGACCTACGAATGGGTCAGTGGCAATCTTAAATGCAAGAGCAGCCAAAGGTGCATCCATATCGTTGGGGCGTGTTACCTCTTCGCCTGTATCTGGGTTAGTACCGGCTACGTCGGCAATATCCAAAGGTGAAGGCAAGAAAGTGATAACACCGTCAAGAAGACGTTGCACACCTTTGTTACGGAATGATGATCCGCAGAACATAGGTGTAATAGTTTGCTCGATAGTAGCTTTACGAATTACCGGCAACAGCTCTTCAGCAGTGATTGAGTCCGGATCATCGAAAAATTTCTCCATAAGGGTATCATCGTGCTCGGCAACAGCTTCAACCAGTTTACCTCTCCACTCTTCTACCTCATCAACCATATCGGCTGGTATGTCAACATATTCGAAAGTTGAACCCAGATTTTTATCATCATGCCAAATAATGGCTTTGTTATGAATCAGGTCAACAACTCCTTTGAAAGTCTCTTCAACACCGATTGGAATAACAACGGGTACAGGGTTTGCACCTAGTACTTCGCGCACCTGACGTACCACCTCATAGAAGTTGGCACCGCTACGGTCCATTTTATTAACAAATCCGATACGGGGCACTCCATATTTATTAGCCTGTCTCCATACGGTTTCACTCTGAGGCTCTACACCACCTACGGCACAGAATAGAGCTACGGCACCATCGAGGATACGTAGTGAACGCTCTACCTCGACGGTAAAGTCAACGTGACCCGGGGTGTCGATAATGTTAATTTTATGATCTTGCCCGTTGTAAACCCAGTGAGTGGTAACAGCTGCAGAGGTAATTGTAATACCTCGCTCCTGCTCCTGCTCCATCCAGTCCATGGTAGCTGATCCATCGTGAGTCTCACCCAGCTTGTGGGTAATACCGGTATAAAACAGGATACGCTCAGTGGTAGTTGTTTTACCGGCATCGATGTGCGCCATGATACCAATGTTACGGGTATATTTTAAATCTTCTTTTCCCATCTTTATCTTAAATCGTTAAAGTTAAAATCTGAAATGAGCGAATGCACGGTTGGCCTCGGCCATCTTATGCATATCCTCTTTTCTCTTGTAGGCAGCGCCTTCTTGATTATATGCAGCAACAATTTCGGCAGCCAGTTTCTCTGCCATTGATTTACCTGATCTCTTACGTGAATAAAGGATCATGTTTTTCATACTGATAGATGCTTTACGAGCACCACGAATTTCGGTTGGAACCTGGAAAGTTGCACCACCCACACGGCGGCTCTTAACCTCAACAGCTGGTGTGATGTTTTCAAGTGCTTTCTTGAAATACTCCATTACTGTTTTCTCTTCCTTCTCTGCTCTCTCTGCAACACGGTCCAGTGCATCGTAGATAATGCCGTATGCTACGGCTTTTTTGCCATCAACCATTAGGTTGTTAACAAATTGTGTTACCATTACCTCTCCGAATTTTGGATCTGGCAGCAACACTCGTTTTTTTGGTTTAGCTTTTCTCATTGCTTTTTTGTTTATCAGTTTCTTTATCAGCTGTCCACTCGTCTTCAACAGTACCATTGCACTATTTACTCAACTCAATTTCCAACGACAAACAAAACTCATTACAACTCAATTACTTCTTTTTACCTTTTGCAGGTGCTCCTTTGGCTACTTGGCCTGGTTTTGGACGCTTAGTACCATACTTAGAACGACGTTGGTTACGACCATCAACACCTGATGCATCGAGTGCTCCGCGTACTAAGTGGTAACGTACTCCCGGAAGGTCTTTAACACGACCACCACGTACAAGCACGATTGAGTGCTCTTGTAGGTTGTGTCCTTCACCCGGTATGTATGCGTTTACCTCTTTACCATTGGTCAAACGTACCCTGGCAACCTTTCTCATCGCTGAGTTTGGTTTTTTAGGTGTAGTTGTGTAAACACGCACACAAACACCTCGTCTTTGAGGGCATGAATCAAGTGCAGGAGACTTACTGTTCTCCACCAGCTTGTTACGCCCTTTTCTTACTAACTGTTGAATTGTTGGCATAATTTAACTTAACTATAGATTTTAACTATTACTATTTTCCATTTCAGGGCTGCAAAGTTACGGCAACAATTGGAAAAAACCTATTGATTACCAGCATTTTTAACTCCTCCACAGAAAAAGCGATGCAAAAGTACACATTTTCATTCGATTATCCACCACATATATTCTATTTTTTTGTTGATTATCACCGTTTTTAGCTTTTATTACAGATTAAAATGGAAAATTATAAGTAAAACTAACGCATTCGTGCATAATAGCAGTTTGAACTATTTATTGTTTTGTCATATATTTGACCTTTATTTTAAAAATAAACACATGAAAGCATACGTTTTCCCCGGTCAGGGAGCACAATTTGTAGGCATGGGCAAGGATCTTTACGAGAGTTCGGCCCTAGCCAAAGAGCTTTTTGAGAAAGCAAACCAAATATTAGGCTTCAGGATTACCGACCTTATGTTTGAAGGTACCGATGAGGATCTTAAGCAGACCAAGGTTACACAGCCTGCCATTTTCCTTCACTCGGTGATACTAACCAAAGTGATGGGTGATAAGTTCAAGCCGGAGATGACTGCCGGTCATTCATTGGGTGAGTTCTCGGCTTTGGTAGCCGCCGGTGCAATGAGCTTTGAGGACGGACTGAAACTGGTATCCCAGCGTGCAATGGCAATGCAGAAAGCTTGCGAAGTTGAACCATCAACCATGGCGGCAATCGTAGGCATGGATGATGCTACTGTAGAACAAGTATGCCAATCAATTGACGAAGTGGTGGTGCCGGCCAACTACAACTGCCCCGGCCAGCTTGTTATATCGGGCTCGATAGCCGGTATTGACAAGGCTTGCGAAATACTTACCGAGAAAGGTGCCAAAAGAGCGCTTAAACTTGCCGTAGGTGGTGCTTTCCACTCTCCACTTATGGAGCCTGCACGTGCCGAACTTGCAAAAGCAATTGAAGAGACCAATATCGTTAACCCGGTGTGCCCTGTATATCAGAATGTAACTGCAAGTGCCGTTACCGATGCTGCCGATATTAAAAAGAACCTGGTAGCCCAACTTACAGCTCCTGTAAAATGGACACAAACTGCACAAAACATGATTAAAGATGGTGCTACACTATTCACCGAGGTAGGACCCGGATCGGTACTGCAAGGATTGATTAAAAAAGTTGACAAAACTGCACAAACTGCCGGAATAAGCAAACTTGAGCAGATTCAATAATAAATTTTAAGAGGCTGTCATTAAATATGTACAGCCTCTTTTTTTACTCTTCCGGTTTAATAATCACAGCCACCTGCTGCCTTCCATCCATAAGCACCTTGCAAGGATTGGTCAACCGCACATGCTTGAAAAATTGCGTTTCGGAAATAATATCCTGCTTCATAAGGAAATCCATATCAATCCACTCATCCTTTGAGTTGCAACGCACCGAGAAATATCCCACATTCATGGAAGTAACATTATGAAAAAAGTGCGAACCCAATGATGCATCAAGCGGAAAATCATCAAGTCCCATCTCCACAATTATGCGAGCCATCGATATTTGCGACCAATA
>CAZWOA010000092.1:2353-11141 GCA_964635545.1 uncultured Marinilabiliaceae bacterium | reverse complement strand
TTGTCCCTAAGTCAAGTCCTAATATTCTTTTCATAGCAATATGTTGAAATAAAATAATTGTCTAATTATTTTTAAAATAAATAATAATTATTTACATTTACAACATATTTGAAAGCAATTCACAATAAGGATTATTCCGTTGTGAAAACATTTAAGGCGGGGCAACTCGCCTTTTGTGTTTTATAGATTTAGTGATTATTCCTTTGATTTGTTAACTCTTTCTTTTATTGATTCTTAAGGGAGGTTGCGTTGAAATATAGGGGTGAGTTTTATAAGAAGTAGATTTAAACTCGTTGATGTTATCCCCTCTAAAATATTTTACTGCTTATCCCAATCATTGATTTCACCCAAAAACAATACCCAATACGCAATTTACGTTATTACCGTAAAAACCCTTCTAATTTCCAACGCTTTTCTTTAGTTTATTCGGATTTCTCCCTATCCCTTCACAACCTTCTCAATCAGTGAATCGGCAATATCGACGCATTGCTCGCAGGTAACTTTTTTGTCGCATTTGAGGGCGCGGCATTTGGTTTGACCGGTTATGTTGCGGAATTCATCAATAATTTGTTTTTTGTCGTCGGCCATTGGCAGTAACTCAACGGCGGCATAGAGGGCACCACACAGCCCCTCGGGCGAGCGACCGCCACCAAAGGCTATCATGTCATCTATAACTGATTGGGGGAGGCCAAACTGCGAGTGCCATTTGTTAACGATTGCCTGAGCGCAGTTGTGGCGATACTCAGGGTGATGAAAGGTTTCAACTGCTTTGAGGTTATTATTTTTGGAGGTCATTATAACTGTAAAAATATTTTGTATGTATGGTTTGTTGAGATAAACTGATATGCGATTGGTTATGTATAATAGTTATCCAAAAATCTCATTCCAATAATCGAACCGTTTTAGTTGCTCTTTATCAAAACGTAGCATTGACTTTCTTATTTTGTCAACTGTTTTGGGTTTCTCTAAATCGCCACTTTTGCTGTAGAACTTATCCGCATAGCAAATTATCTGTTCCTCAATTGATTGTGGAAGCATGTCGCGATGGGGGATAGGTAGGTTTTGTGCTATAATATCGTCAATGGAGAGGCCCGCGCCGGTATGTCGCTCGCACACGAGTGCATGACGCGCATAGCCTTCGCTCACAAGGATGTCGTGGCCCAGGTATCCGTGGCAAATATAAGGATGCTTGCCAAAGCAGTGCAGGTCGGGCGCATCGGTAAGGAATATGCCAATGTCGTGCAGCATTGCGGCTTCGGCAACAAACTGCGCATCGGCATTTAGTTCCGGATGTTTCTGCACCACCTCCAGAGCTTTAGCGGTAACCATGCGGCTGTGGGTGGTGAGAATATGCCAGGCCGGCTGATGCGGCGTATAGTATTTTCCGATTATTTGAAGCGTATCCATCATAGAAGATTTATGGATGCAAAAATAGCCAAAAATACTTACTTGTGGCGCTTTTTCAGTTCGCGTGCCAGGTCCTCTATGCGGTAGCCCTTGTGAGTAAGCAGCACGGTGAGGTGGTATAGCAGGTCGGCACCCTCATAGATAAAGTTTTCGTCATCGTTGGCCATTGCACCAATAATCGTCTCCACAGCCTCTTCGCCCACTTTTTGAGCAATTTTGCGCGTCCCTTTTTTGAATAGCGATGTGGTGTAGCTATCCTCGGGCATCTCTTTTTTGCGTTGGTCTATAAAATCCTGTAGCTGTTTCAGGAACATCACATCTTCGGTGGTGTTGGTTTCGTTCCAGCACGTATCGCTACCGGTGTGGCATGTGGGCCCTACGGGGTTCACCTTTATCAACAGCGCATCCTGGTCGCAATCTTCGGCTATCGACACCACATTGAGGAAATTACCGCTCTCTTCGCCTTTGGTCCAAAGCCTGTTTTTAGAGCGACTGAAGAATGTTACCCTGCCTTCAGCCTCGGTATTACGCAGTGCCTCTTCGTTCATGTAACCGAGCATCAGCACTTTAGATGTTGTGTTATCCTGTATTATTGCCGGAATTAGTCCGTCGCTTGATTTATTGAAGTTTGCCATAACCTTTTATCTAACTGGTATGTTGTTGTTTTTCAGATAGTTCTTTAATTCCGGAATCATTATCTCGTGATAGTGAAACACGCTTGCGGCAAGGGCTGCGTCGGCCTTACCCATTATGAATGCATCTTTGAAATGCTCCATCGACCCGGCTCCTCCCGAGGCAATAACGGGGATTGTGAGTATTGATCCTAACTGTGCAAGTGCTTCATTGGCAAATCCTTGCTTCACGCCATCGTGGTTCATGCTGGTGAAAAGAATCTCGCCTGCGCCACCGTCCTGTGCCTCTTTTGCCCATTCAAACAGGTCTTTGCCAGTTTTTATGCGCCCTCCGTTGATGGTTACTTCCCATTTGCGTGTTGCCTCATCTTGAATGGCATCGATGGCAGCCACCACAAACTGCGACCCGAAATTTTTGGCTAAATCGCTTATTAACTGTGGATTACGTACTGCCGATGAGTTTATGCTCACCTTATCGGCACCGGCATCCAGTAGCAAACCTGCATCGGCAATTTCTGAAATTCCGCCACCCACTGTAAATGGTATATTTATCTCGGCAGCAATACGTTTCACGAGTCCCGAGAATGTTTTGCGTCCCTCGTGCGATGCGGTGATATCGAGAAACACAAGTTCATCGGCTCCCTGTTCGGCATACCAGGCCGCAAGCTCTATGGGGTCGCCCACCTCCTTGATATTCACGAAGTTGATGCCCTTAACTGTTTTGCCGTCCTTAATATCGAGGCATGGAATTATTCTTTTGGCAAGCATAGTAGTTTTTATGTTAGGAACCGTTTCAGTTCAGTAAGTTTTATTCTTCCTTCGTATATTGCTTTCCCAATTATCACTCCCGGTATGTTGTTGGTAATCAATGCTTCAATGTCGTTAATTCCCGATATGCCACCGCTGGCAATAAGGTGTGTTCCCGCAACTGCATCAAGTATGTTGCGGTACAATTCGGTGGCGGGGCCTTGTAGCATTCCGTCGCGACTTATATCGGTGCAAATCACCTTTTTAACTCCCGCATCAATATATTTTTTGATGAACGGAATCAGCTCGTCGGTGGTCGATTCTGTCCAGCCTGTAATGGCTATGTGGCCATCTTTTGCATCGGCACCCAGTATTATTTTGTCGGCTCCATATTTATGCAGCCACTCGGTAAACTGCTTTGGATCCTTCACCGCTATGCTTCCGCCTGTAATCATTGCAGCACCGCTCTCAAAAGCGATTTTCAGGTCGTCGTTACTCTTCAGTCCGCCTCCAAAATCGATTGTGAGTTTAGTTTTCGTCGCAATGTTTTCGAGTACTTTATAGTTGATGATTCTTCCGGCTTTTGCTCCGTCGAGATCCACCAGGTGGAGACGGGTAATGCCGTGATATTCAAACTCTTTGGCGGCCTCAAGCGGGTCCTCATTGTAGATTATCTTACTCGAGTAATCGCCCTGACTAAGCCTGACGCACTTGCCTCCAATAATATCTATGGCCGGAATTATCTCTATTTTACTGTTCACTTTATTATTTATGGTTTAGGTTGATACGATAAAATTCTTCAAAATCTGCTCGCCAATGTCACCACTCTTCTCGGGGTGAAACTGGGTTGCATAGAAGTTGTCTTTTCTAAGCGCAGCACTGAAGGGCGCAATATAGTCGGTTTCGGCAATTGTATGCCCGCTTAATGGCACATAAAAACTGTGCACAAAGTAAACATAACTGCCCTCTTTGATATTATTCAATAGAGGCGATTTGTTATTGCTGATGGAGTTCCAGCCGATATGCGGAATCTTAAAATTGGGCTGTGTGTCAGGTAGTTGGAACTTAACTACAGGCATGTCGAAAACACCAAGACATTGTGTGTCACCCTCTTGAGAGTGACTGCACATCAATTGCATGCCAAGGCAGATGCCGAGTACCGGCTGGGTTAATGATTTAATAATAGTGTCTAGACCTCTGTCACTCAGGTATTTCATTGTTGATGCAGCCTCACCAACTCCCGGAAATATCACCTTGTCGGCCAAGCGTATTTCTGCCTCGTTATCGGTGATAATGGGTTGATAACCAAGTCGATGGAGGGCGTTACTGACCGAGCCGATATTGCCGGCATTATATTTTATGATTACTATTTTCATTTAGTAATGGTAATGTTGTGCAACAGTAAAGGTTTTTTGAACCGTTTACTGTTGTCTGTTTTGATGATTGTAAATATAGCAAATTGAAATCAAATATCGAATTATTCTTTCATTTTGCAGTTTATTTATGCTTGTTTAATAGTTTTTATAAATGAATTAATGGATTTTTCTGATGTTCCATTCTCGGTAATATGCTTTATGAAGGCTGTTCCTATAATTCCACCTGCCGAATATTGGCAAGCATCTGCAAAAGTCTCTGCGCTATTGATTCCGAAACCAATTATGGGACTTGTTTTCAGGTTCATATTTTTTATTCTGCTGAAATATGCCTTTTTATACTCGGCCGTTGTGGTAATATTGCCTGTAATTCCGGGCGATGCCACCATGTATATGAATCCTGATGCATGATTGTCGATGTGGCGTATGCGCTGGTCGGGAGTTTGCGGTGCAATGAGTGGAATGAAACTTATTCCTGCTTCGGTAAACTTGCTTTTGTAACTCTCGATGTACTCGTCGAAGGGCAGGTCGGGCAGTATCACACCATCCACGCCGCAACGCTTGCAATGCTCAATAAAACGGTCGGTGCCGAATTGCATCACTGTGTTGAAATAGCCCATCAGCACCACCGGAATTGTTATGGTGGGGCGAAGGTCTTTCAGTTGGTCAAACAGCTTTTCAAGTGTCATCCCGTTTTTTATTGCTGATAGGCTACTTGCTTGAATCACAGGGCCATCAGCCAGCGGGTCGCTAAATGGAACGCCTATCTCCACCATGTCAACTCCTGAGTTTTGCAGGTTGAGAAGTACTTTCAATGTGTCGTCAATATTGGGATATCCGGCTGTGTAATATATCGAAAGTATGTTTTTTTTACTCTTGATGAGTGATGTTATGCGGTTCATTATCTGTCTGTTTTATCGGTTAAGTTCAAATCGTTTCATGTAGGTATCCATATCCTTATCGCCTCGCCCCGAGATGGTTACGATTACGTTATCATCCTTTTTGAATTTCAGTTTGGGCAATGCCGCCAGTGCGTGTGCGCTCTCCAATGCCGGTATTATGCCTTCGTGACGTGTAAGTTCCATTGCCGATTGTAATGCTTCATCATCGGTAGCCGAAAGGAACGTAGCCCGTTGCGAGTGGTGCAGGTGGGCGTGCAGCGGCCCTATGCCGGGGTAGTCGAGACCAGCCGAAATTGAGTATGGTTCAGTTATTTGGCCATCGCTGTCCTGCATCAGAAAAGTGCGGCTTCCATGTATTATTCCCGGAGTTCCACAAGCTATGGTGGCTGCTGTCTCGTGGCTCGTGAGTCCCATGCCGGATGCCTCTACAGCAATGAGTTTCACCGTTTTATCATCCAGGAAATTGTAGAACGACCCGGCTGCATTACTTCCACCACCCACACAGGCAATCACGTAATCGGGCAGTGAGGTGCCGCTCTTCTCTTTGAGTTGCTCCTTCATCTCAAGGCTGATAACCGATTGCAGGCGTGCCACCAAATCGGGGTAGGGATGAGGGCCAACCACCGAACCGATAAGGTAGAATGTGTCCTCGGGATTTGAAATCCAGTCGCGAAGTGCCTCATTAGTAGCATCTTTCAATGTTTTATTGCCGCTTTTTGCAGGTACTACCTCAGCACCAAGCATCTTCATGCGTGCCACGTTGGGTGCCTGACGCTCAATGTCGAGTTCGCCCATATACACCACGCACTTCATGCCCATCAGGGCACAGGCGGTGGCTGTTGCCACTCCATGCTGGCCCGCTCCGGTTTCAGCAATTATGCGGGTTTTGCCCATCTCTTTGGCTATAAGTATCTGCCCTACAGTGTTGTTGATTTTGTGCGCTCCGGTGTGTGCCAAATCTTCGCGTTTCAGGAAAATATTGGTTCCATATATTTCAGATAATCTGCCTGCATAGAATAGTGGGGTGGGGCGGCCAACATAATCTTTTAGCAGCTGTTTGTATTGATTCTGAAATGATTGCGATTCCAATATCTTCAAATATATATATTTAAGATTCTCCACGTTGGGATAGAGCATTTCGGGCACATAAGCTCCGCCAAACTCTCCGTAGTATCCTTTTTCTGTAACCTGATATGGTGATTTCATCTTTGTAATTAATTGTTGGTTAGTGTGTTAAGTGTTTCTTTTATTAGTTGGGTGTTTTTAATTCCCGGTTCGGCTTCAAACCGACTGTTGATGTCGATGGCGTAACATTCTGTTTTGCAGGCATCAGCAATATTTTCCGGCGAAATACCTCCACTTAGGAAATAGGGTGTTGAGCCTTTGTAGGCATTAAGCACCTTCCAGTCGAATGAAACACCGCTTCCGCCATGTTGCTCTGTTTTGGTGTCGAACAGAAAATAGTCGGCTGCGGTTTTATATTTGTCGGTGATGCCAAAATCATCAGCCGTAGCCACTGCAAACGCCTTAATAACAGTTAGTCCGCTTGATTTTATCTGCTCGCACATCTGTGGCGATTCGCTGCCATGGAGCTGAACAGCCCTAAGCCCGTATTGGGCTGCAATGCTCAGTATAGTGTCTATATCCTCATCAACAAAAACGCCGGTTGTAATTGTTCTTTCCGAAATAGTGCCAATATAGCTGTTGTCGGTTTTTCCTACTACGTAACGTGGTGATTTACTGTAGAATATAAAACCTAAGTAGTCCGGTTTCAGTTCCAGTATCTCATCGATATTACAGCGGTTGGTCATGCCACAAATTTTAAGTAATGGCTTCATACTGTGAGTGTTGCATATTGGTTGCAGAAATCGATACAAGCCAAGCCCGGATTCTCATTCTTCATAAACGATTCGCCAATAAGGAAGCCGTCGAATCCTTTGCTGCGCAGGTAGTTCATAGTTTCGGGCGAGTCGATGCCGCTCTCCGATATTTTTGGCATTGAGTTGGGCAGCATTGATGCCAGTTTTATTGAGTGTTCCAAGTTTACTTCAAAGGTTTTGAGGCTTCGGTTGTTTATTCCGGCTATATCCACAAAGGCATTCAGTTTCTCGAACTCCTCTTTGTCGTGAAATTCCATAAGCACCTCAAGCCCAAGGAAATTAGCGGTTGCAGCAAGGTCGGAAGCCTCTTTTTTGGTGAGTACGGCAGCAATAAGCAGTATTGCCGATGCTCCCAGCGCCCGCGCCTCATAAATCTGCCATGGGTCGATGATGAACTCTTTTCTGATGATTGGTATTGATAGTGCATCGAACGCCGTGCTAACATCCATGCCGGTTCCACCAAAGAATTTATTGTCGGTGAGCACTGATATGCCGCTCACACCTGCTTTCTGATAATTTTTCACTGTGGATGCCACATCAGCATTGGCATTGATAATCCCTTTTGATGGCGACTGGCGCTTGAACTCTGCTATGATGCCATTATGACCGGCAGATGTGATGTAGCGTGACAGCGATTTTGCCTGATGACCGTAATTTTTGTAGTACTGGAGCTCTTTAAGGCTTGTTTTTGCCTTAGCCTCAGCCACTTCTATGCGTTTATGTGCTATTATTTTGTCGAGATAGTTCATTTTTTCACGATAAGCTGATTAATGTTTTGAATGATTGTAATGCCTTGCCCGAAAGCAGTGATTCGGTGGCTATTGATAGCGCTTCGTCATTGCTTAATTTTGAGTTGACGCATCGTATGGCTATGGCGCTGTTGGCGGCTATTACTGAGTTTTGAGCCTGTGTGCCTTTGCCCTCCAGTATGTTGGTGAATATGGTGCGGGCCTCGGTAATTGTCTCTCCTCCTGATATTTGTGCTGCTGTTACTTGTTGCAGGTTCCAGTCGGCCGGGTTGATGATTCTCTCGCCTTCGGGAGTCGAAACTTTGAATGCTCCGGTGAGCGATACTTCGTCGTAGCCATCGAGACTGTGAACCACCGCATATTTTTTTTCTGTTTTCTGAAACAGGTAGTTGTAAACCCTTGCCAGCTCCAGACTATACACTCCGGTCATTTGGCTTATTGGTGATGCAGGATTTACAAGTGGTCCCAGCATGTTGAAGAAAGTCTTCACACCCAGCTCTTTACGTAATGGTGCCACCACCTTCATCGCCTTGTTGAATAGCGGTGCATGCAAGAAGCAGATATTTGCCTTGTCCAGTTGGCGGTTGAGCAGCTCTTCATCGTTTGTGAATTTATAGCCCAACGACTCAAGCACATTGCTCGACCCGCAGCCCGATGATACGCCATAATTGCCATGCTTGGCCACTTTAATGCCCGCTCCGGCCACCACGAAGGATGACAGAGTGGAAATGTTAAAAGTATTTTTGCCGTCTCCGCCAGTTCCGCAAAGGTCAATGGTCTCCGCCCCGCGCAGGTCGATAGATGAGCTCTGCTCGTTAAGCGCATCCATAAATCCCGATAGCTCCTCAACAGTTATTGGCCGCATCATATAAACAGTCATAAATGCCACAGTCTCTGATGTATTGCATTTGCCATTGGCTATATCTGAAAGCACCTTGCCGGCCCACTCCCTGCTAAGTGTCTTGTAGTCAAATAAATATCGTAGTGTCTCTTTCATTGTTAATCGTTGTTTGTTAGTCGTTGTTTGTTAGTCGTTAGTCGTTGGTCGTGAATCGTTTGTCGTAATCCTCCAACTTCTACCTTCCATCCTCCACCCTC
>CAZWOA010000092.1:0-2253 GCA_964635545.1 uncultured Marinilabiliaceae bacterium | reverse complement strand
ATTACTCATTGTATATCCAGTTCTTTATCATCTCTTTCCCATATTCAGTAAGTATGGATTCGGGATGAAACTGAACGCCGCGAACGTCGTATGAGTTGTGTTTGAGTCCCATAACCAGTTGGTTTTCATCGCGCGATGTAACTGTGAGTGAGGTTGGTAGCGAACTGTCGTCAACCACCCACGAGTGGTAACGGCCTGCCATAAATGTTGATGGTATTCCGTTGTATATATAGTCGCTGCTATCAACCACCTTCACTGGTCTCGCTACACCATGATACACCTCTTTCATGTTGATGATGGTGCCGCCATAAACCTCTGCAATAGCCTGACAGCCAAGACAAACGCCCAGTATGCTTTTTGTTTTTCCATATCTTGCTATAAGCGGCTTCAGTATTCCTGCTTCGTCGGGAATTCCCGGGCCGGGTGACAGCACTATCTTATCGTATTTTTCAACGTCATCGAGACTAATCTGATCGTTGCGGAATACGTCAACTTTTTGATTTACAATCTCTTCAATATAATGAACCAGGTTGTAGGTAAATGAGTCGTAGTTGTCGAGAATCAATATTTTCATTTTGATGATTTTTTAATGTTAGAATTTTTCAGCCAGAGTAACTGCTTTTTTCAATGCTCCCAATTTGTTGGTAACCTCCTGAAGCTCATTCTCAACCACCGATTGCGATACCACGCCTGCACCCGCCTGTGAGAATAGTGTGTTGTTGCGGCTTAGGAACGAGCGTATCATTATTGCCTGGTTGAAGCTTCCGTCGAATCCTAGGTAACCGATACATCCGCCGTAAAATCCGCGTGGCTGGTTTTCGATGCTGTTGATAAGTTGCATGGCGCGATGCTTGGGCGCACCACTTAACGTGCCTGCCGGGAAGGTGGCCGCCATAACTTGTGGTGCTGTAGAGCCTCCGTTCAGTTTGCCGCTCACATCCGATACCAGATGCAGGACATGGGAGTAGTATTGCACCTCTTTGTATATGTTCACCTTAACATCGGTGCAGTGGCGGCTCAGGTCGTTGCGAGCCAGGTCAACCAGCATTACGTGTTCGGCATTCTCTTTGGGGTCGTTGCTCAGTTTTTCGGCCAGTTCGCGGTCGCGGTTGTCATCGCCTGTACGTCGGAAAGTGCCTGCAATGGGGTTGATGGTTGCTTCGCCATCCTCGATAATCAGCTGTGCTTCAGGCGATGAGCCGAATATTTTGTAGTCACCATAGTCGAAAAAGAACAGGTAGGGCGACGGGTTGATGTTGCGCAGTGCACGATATACGTTAAACTCATCGCCGGAAAACCGCTGGCTGTACTGGCGACTTAGCACTATCTGAAACACATCGCCACGGTGGCAATGACTGATTCCCTTCTTCACCATATCCATAAACTCAAGGTCGGTAACGTTGGTGGTCTCATCGCCCTCGGCATTGAAGGTGAATGAGTGCACGGCGCGGTTGAGAAGCATATCGGTAATGCGGCCGGCAAGGTTGTCGTTGTGCTTGTCGTCTTTATATTCGATGAGGTGCATCTGGTTGGTAAAGTGGTTGAATGCTATTGTGTTACGGTAAAGGGTGTAACGCATCATCGGGATAATGTATGTTGAGTCCTCTTTTTTCTGTATTTCAACATTATCGAAATACTGAACGGTATCGTAAGCCGTATAACCGAAGAGGCCATTGGCGGGCATCTTCGAAGTTTGGTTTATTATGTTGAAGCTGCCAATAAACTGCTGAATCAGCGATGGCAGGCTGTTTTTGGCTGTTATTGCTATGTTTTGGGTAGAATTGTCGGGCATCAGCATTGTGCACACACCGTTGGATGCTTCAATCTCGGCCAGTGGTTCGAAGCAGATGAACGACATGGCATTATGGTGTCCGTGATAGTCGGAGCTCTCGAGCAGGATGGTGCCTGGGAATACATCCCTTAGTTTCAGATATACCGACACCGGTGTCGATACATCGGCTATGTGTGGCGGCATTGCTGTAAGTGTGGTTGTAAGGTTATACATATTGGGGTTTTTAATGGTTTAAAATCTGTAGCTTTCCATCTTAGCAGACCCCCTAAAAGAGAAAAGGCCTGCCGGAGTACTGGCAAGCCTTTTTGTATCATTTATATCTATGGTACGGGCAATACACTCACCTCCTGCTGTGCAAGTAAGAATGATGCCACCACCAATTGATATTTGAAATCATATTCATATTTGTAACTTTAATAAGTGCAAAAGTATTAGTTTTTATTTTATGTGCAAGTTTTTGT
>CAZWOA010000091.1:3174-11163 GCA_964635545.1 uncultured Marinilabiliaceae bacterium | reverse complement strand
GCCCAAATGGATATAATGGCCAGGTTTGGAATACAGGAAGAGCCCAAGGAGAGAGATGTGGTGATTAATGAGCTGATGTTTAACACAGTAGGTGATGCGCCCGATTTTGTTGAGCTTACAAACATATCATCAAAAATAATTTCTTTAAAAGATATCTATCTTGGGAAACTGGATGGCGACATTATAAAATCGCTTACCCCAATTTCGACCTCAGATAGATTTATTTTCCCGGGCGATTATGTGGTATCGGCACCCGACAGCCTTAAAACTGTGGCTATGTATGAGTGTAAGCAACCGGAGTGGGTGGTGAAAACAGCAAAATTCCCGTCGCTATCCGATGATGGTGAGTGCCTTATACTTGCATTGGCTAATGGCACGCCTCTTGAAAGCTTTTGCTTTGATAAAAAGATGCACTCGCCGCTTCTGAAAAAGCATGATGGCGTATCGCTCGAGAGGATTGACCCTTCGCAACCGGCCTCTAACCCGGCAAACTGGATGACGGCTGCTGCAAGTCATGGCTACTCAACGCCTACAGCACAAAACTCGCAATATAGAGCGGTAACTATTGATGATGACCAACGGATAACCATTGAGCCGGCCTATTTCACGCCAGATGCCGATGGCGAGGATGATTATGTAATGATTTATTACACCACCGATAGCGGTAACTGGAACGGCACGGCAACTATTTATAATGCACGGGGAGTGCCGGTAAAAACCATTGCCAATAACGAGACATTGGGCACTAACGGAGTGTGGCGATGGGATGGACTTGACGATAATAACCAGCTGGTGGCAAAAGGAAATTACATAATACTGTTAAAGATGTTCTCAACCGATGGCAGAACAAAAACCATCAAAAAAACAGTAACCGTAGGAGTGGTAGCCAGAAAATAGTAACTAAGCAATTGCACGGAAACAACGCACAATTGCTTAGCATTAAACTATTTACACAGCTTTCACAAGCTCTTTAATCACGTTAGTCATAATAGGCTCGGCTGCGGCAGCAACTATCTGCACCTCTTCGTGGCTTATCTCAACAATCTCACCGGGAACACCAGAGTCGGTGATGATAGATATTCCGAAGCACTCCATGCCCATGTGGCGGGCTACGATAACCTCGGGCACAGTGGACATACCCACTGCATCGGCACCCAATATTCTGAACATCTTATACTCGGCAGGCGTCTCGAATGTAGGGCCGGAAGTGCCGATATACACACCTTGATGAAGCTTAATATTATTTTTTTCAGCTATCTCAAATGCCTTATTTATAAGTCGTTTGCTATAAGCCTCACTCATATCGGGGAAGCGGGGTCCAAACTCGTTCATGTTGCGGCCAAGCAGAGGGTGAGCACCAAACATATTGATATGGTCGTTGATTACCATTATGTCGCCCACTTTATAGGCCGGGTTTAGTCCGCCACTGGCATTTGACACAAACAGAGTGTCGAGGCCGGCACTTTTCATCACCCTCACCGGGAAGGTAACCTGCTTCATATCGTAGCCTTCGTAATAGTGGAAGCGTCCCTGCATAGCCACAACGGGCACACCATCGATGGTGCCAACGATTAGCCGCCCTTGATGGCCTTCAACAGTTGAAACCGGGAAGTGGGGGATTTGCTCATAGGGAAGCGATTTTTCAATTTTTATCTCATTAACCAATCCACCAAGACCGGTACCAAGGATAATTCCAATACGTGGCTGCTTCTGAAAATGTGATTTCAGAAATGCAGCTGCTTCATTGATTTTTGTTAACATACTGATTTATTAATTTATCAAACTTATCTTTTTCATTAAACAAGAACTCCATATCGATGGGCAACACATATAATCTATCGGCAAAGGAATAACCATTTAGTGACATGCTATTAAGTCGCGCTGCATCCTTACCTGTGATTGTTACAATCGTACCTTCGCCAACTTGCTTAAATTGATTGTCAATCTTTTCCAAATCAATAGTCGAAAAGTTGTGATGGTCGCCAAAGGGCATCTCAATAACTTCGGATGATAGTGTTTGCAGATGATTATGATACGAATTAGGATTTGCAATTCCTGATACTGCCAATATTTTTTTGTTCTCTTCGGATAAAGGTTTAGAGTTGTTGAACGGTTTTAGCATTCCGTATTTTATGGAAGTAAAAAATAGGTGCTGGTCGTCATCAACCTTAAGTTTTTGTGTGTAATAATCACGTTTTTCATTGTTGATATTGACCGGGCATTTACTTACGATGATAATTTTTGCCCTTCGCCGTCCGGATGCGGGCTCGCGCATATCGCCTGCGGGGAACACAAAGTCGCGCCACAGCGGACGGCTATAATCCATCATCATAATATATAAGCCCGCCTTCACTGCCCGGTGTTGAAACCCGTCATCCATAAGCACCACATCGCAGGCATCAGCATCAACCAAATAATCGACCGCCAATGATCGTTTCTCGGCCACAACCACCGGCATGGCTGGGAATTGCTGCTTAATCAGAAATGGTTCATCACCAATATCTAAAGCATCAGAATCAGCATCGGCAACCACAAGACCCTTGGTTTTACGGCGATAGCCACGGCTCACCAATCCAACACGATGGTGGATGCTTAAAGCACCTGCAAGATACTCGATACAAGGAGTTTTTCCGGTACCGCCCACAGTGATATTGCCTACACAGATGATTGGTTTACTGTAAGTAGCCGATTTAAACACACCCCAATCGAAGAGCTTATTACGGATTGCCGTAATGAGCATGTAGATAAGAGTAAATGGAAGAAGAAGTTTTCGCATCGGCTAACTTTTATAGACAAAAAAGCAGAAAAGAGAAAAAACCCTTTTCTGCTTCAAATATAAAAAAATGTATTAGTTTAAAGAAATATCAAAGGGAATACGTGCCTGAATCTGGTGCATACCCTGTACAGATTTCAATTTCTGAATATATTGATACTCTTCACCCATAATCATCTTGCCGAAATATGCTTTAGCATCGCCACTCACGCCTTTCATCAGTTCGGTGAAAGGATCCGACTGCTCAGGAAGTTCCACAACTCTGTATTTCTCGAGTCCTGCCATTCCTTTAGCTGTTTCGATAGCCTCAACGATACCGCCAAGTTTATCAACCAAGCCAATCTCCAGTGCGTTGGTGCCTGCCCACACACGTCCCTGACCTATAGAGTCGATATATTGGGTAGTTGTGTGACGACCTTCGGCGCATCTGCCAATAAATACCTCATATCCTTGTTCGATATATGCCTGAAGCAGTTCGCGCTCTTCAGCATTAAACGGACGGGTAGTGCTTGGTATATCGGCAAATTTGTTGGTTTTAACGCCATCAAAAGTAATTCCAATCTTATTGAGCAGCACTTTACCGTTGGGTATCACGCCGAATATACCTATAGAGCCAGTGATGGTGTTGGGCTGGGCAATAATTGTATCGGCAGCACAAGCGATGTAGTAACCACCCGAAGCGGCCACATCACCCATTGATACTACGAAAGGTTTTGTCTCTTGAGCAAGTTTCACCTCGCGCCAAATAAGGTCGGAGCCAAGAGCTGAACCACCCGGTGAGTTTATACGTAGCACAATTGCTTTGATAGATGAATCGCGACGTGCCTGACGAATGGTTTTTGATAGTTTTTCAGAGTTGATACCACCTGAAGATGAGCCATCGATTTCGCCCTCGGCATAAATCACCGCAATTTTATCTTTGGCAATTCCCTTGGTTTTTGCAGGTACATAAACCTTAGTATATTTTGAGATTTTTACAGCCTTAATATCATCTTTATCCTCTACTCCAAGTTTCTCTTTAAGTTCGGCAATAACCTCATCTTTATATCTCAAACCATCTATTAGTCCATTATCCACAAGCAGTTGAGGGTTGCTGAATATAGGAGCTCCATCAGCAATGGCATTCAATCTGTCGGGGGTAAGATTACGGGCATCAGCCACTTTCTGAAGAGTATTATTCCAGATTGCACCCACATAAGTTTGAGTTTGCAATCGTGATGCTTCACTCATTTTATCGAGCATATAAGGCTCCACTGCCGATTTGAATTTGCCATGACGCACCACTTGCATCTCTACGCCTAGTTTATCGAGTGCACCCTTTAGGTAGACAGTTTCGGCACTCATACCGTTAAACTCAAGCATGCCAATGGGTGGCATATAGATACGGTCGGCCACCGATGCTAGGTAGTATGCCTTTTGAGTATAAACAGGGGCGAAACTGTAAATAAACTTACCTGATTTTTTAAATTCGATAAGTGCATTACGTATCTCCTCGATAGTGCCGTAACCTGCACTAACCATTCCGGCCTCAAGCTGAATGCCAGATATATTATCGTCGTTGGCAGCTTTCTTAATGTTGGCAAGAACATCGTTAAGTCCTATTGTTTTCTCTTTTGATACGAGTTCCGACACCATATCCTCAAATGGATTGCTGGAAGTTCGCTCTACTATTGTTCCACTTAGATCGAGCAGAAGCAGGGTATTTGGCTTAATACTCATTTCGCTATCACCCATAGAGGCGACGGCCGTTAAGATACCGATAAAAATAAAAAGCAGCAGAAAACCTGATACTATACAGGCTAGAAGAGCTGCAAAAAAGGTACTGAAAAATTTTTTCATTGCGAGTTCTATTTTGATTAGGATAAAATTATCAATTTATTTCCGACTAACAGAATAAAATTATAGAAAAATTTAGGATTATGCTACCAATTATAAACTTTTCATCGGCTATGTATATAAATAAGTAATATTCAATTGATGTGCCATTTGTGTTAAGTTGTTTAAAATCAAAACCTTACTATTTTCGTGTGAGTTTTGGGAAATGAATAAAATGTCTGTTAATGAACACGTTTGTGCGTATTCGTACATATTAACAATTCATGGTATGAGCTAAGTTGGAGGTAGTTATGAGATGAAAGCTGATGCTGTTAGCTATTGGCTATTAGCTGTTAGCTATTGGCTAAAGGCTATTTCTCCAAAACAAAAAAGAGAGCCTCATTTCTGAAACTCTCTTCGTAGTAGCGGGGACCCGACTCGAACGGATGACCTTTGGGTTATGAGCCCAACGAGCTGCCAACTGCTCCACCCCGCAATGTATCTTAAATATGAATATTGTTTTTTAAAAAAGTCTGAAGTATTAACTCCAGACTTGTAGTAGCGGGGACCCGACTCGAACGGATGACCTTTGGGTTATGAGCCCAACGAGCTGCCAACTGCTCCACCCCGCAATATATCTTTGTTTTAAATTACAATCACCTTCTCAATTGCGACTGCAAAGATAATAAATTATTTGCAGTAAACAAACGAATGAGAAATTATTAGTAATGAACATTGAACAATTAGTAATTAGCAATTAACAATTAACAATTATACATCAGTTAATCAGTCAATTATATCAATAAAAATATTTTGGGAGAAAACAGTCGTCAATTACGAATTTTCAATTACGAATTACGAAGTAAACAATTCGTAATTCGTAATTTGTCATTCGTAATTAATAGACCACTATCTCATCGGTAAACATTACGGCACCATATTTTTCATATGGAACAGCCTCAAACTTTATATACCTGCCTTTTGCCTTACCTTCAAAACCCAAGGTATGGAACAGCAACTTATCTGTATCGCCCGGAATGTCGTGGGTATATACGCCAAGCTGCCTGAAGTTTACATTATCATCAGAAATAGAAACAATTACTTTGGATGGCAACCATATCCACGGCCCAACAAGTTGCATGAAACGTGCTTTCACATAACTAATCGGCACTACCGACCCCATATCGATAATTGCTGCCATCGGCTCGGTATATCCCTGCCAAATCTGATCTTTATAGGCCAACGTGCCTACCTTGCCGTCAACAAGAGAAATCGGGCCTGCTGCCGGATAACCGCTGTTGATACCGGTAACTGTAATCGGTTTGCCAAGGGCTTTATGAATATCAACCACAAACGACTGCACGTCACCATAAGGTTGATCGTTTTTATAAACCTGCGCATTAATAACTGTTGATCTATCAATGATAATAGGCTTTGTGTACTCATCCGAAGTAAGATTTGGCTCAAGCCCGTTGGTTGTGTAATAAATCTTAGACTGATCCACGTCATTAAAAAGTGTAACTTCAATCACCTTGCCAAGCAAATCAACTTTTCGGGTTGACTCAATCTCGCTCGATAGCGGCGAAACTTCTACTCCCCTATCTTTCAACCATTGAAAATGGGTATCAAGTTTCGTTTTAAACACTTTCCACTCCTTATTTTCTATTGGTGTCCATGCCACTTCACTCAGTGCAAGCAGTCTGGGGAATATCATTCGCTGAGTATGCTCTGGAGTTGACATGTACTCTACCCACACATTTGCCTGAGGGCCAAGAATATGCTTCGACTCATCAGCAGTAAGTTCAGCCGGAACCGGATTATACGAATAGACCTTGTCTATAGTCAGATAACCACCAATCGCTTCGGGCTGCTTCATTGGATTATCCTGATACTGATCAAAATAGCAGAATTCGCCGGGAGTCATTATCACATCGTGCCCCATTCGTGCCGCATCTATACCACCCTGCTCGCCTCTCCACGACATCACAGTGGCACCTTTGGCCAATCCACCCTCAAGAATCTCATCCCAGCCTACTAGTCGGCGGCCGTAACTACTCAAGAAACGCTCCATTCGCTGAATCATATAGCTTTGAAGCTCGTCTTCATCCTTCAGGTTATTATCTTTCATACGTTGCTGGCACTTGGTGCATTTTTTCCAATGCTCTTTATTTGCCTCATCACCACCCACATGGATAAATTCGGAAGGAAAAAGCTCCATCACCTCTTTTAACACAGTTTCCAAAAATGTGAAAACCTCCTCATTTCCAATACAAAACTCACCACTCGAATGAGCCTCGCCTGTACACGACAAGTTGGGATATACAGCCAAAACCTCTTCGGAGTGACCGGGCATCTCAATTTCAGGAATAACAGTGATGTTACGCTGGGCAGCATACTTCACAATATCGCGCACCTCATCCTGAGTGTAGTATCCCCCATAAGCACCTTCGGCTCCCTCCTCGGAATAGGTGCGACCGGTTGTCCACCACTCCTTCCAAGTATTTCCGTTACGCCATGCAGCATTTCGAGTAAGCTCGGGATAGGCTTTAACCTCCAATCGCCAGCCTGCACCGTCGGTAAGGTGCCAATGAAATTTATTGAATTTATAAAAAGCCATCACATCGAGCTGCTTCTTAATGAAATCGACACTATAAAAATGGCGCGACACATCGAGATGCATACCTCGATAGGCAAAACGCGGGTAATCACTAATCTGCACTGCCGGAATTGCAATTTTACCATCAACTTTACGCTCAAGAGCTAGCTGATGCAAGGTTTGAATACCATAAAACAGACCTATTTCTGATGGAGCACTTATAGTAACTCCGTTTTTAGCAGCCTCTAGGCGATACCCTTCTTCACCAAGTGTACGACCAAGTTTCTTGTCGATATACAGAGCAACCTGATTATTTTTCTTTGCTGATGATGATTTCAGTGCGAATGGCAATTGTTTCAGCTGACTCTTCAGCACATCGTAGCCTTCACCTTTAATATTGATAAAAAAAGTGGTCTTTACATCAGGAATGAAAGCCCCAACCTTGTCGATACGCTCAACAGGTTCGGGAATTATTACGCCCTGACCGAAAACGGAAGAAAGCATCCCTCCCATCAACAAAAAACTCAATAATAAATTTCTCATTATCTAATTTTAAAAATTATTTATACAAAACCGCATCACTAATCTCTAACTCTCCCTCCTCTACCCCTCGTTTGCAACGAGGAGTTGTTGGAATGGGATTTACAATCCCGCCTGCTTTAATCGTATCTCTTTAAGAAGCTTCTGCAACTCAAACACCCGTTGAGGATTTTTTTCAGCCACATTCTTTGTCTCACCATCTCTCTTCATATCATAAAGTTGTGGCATCTCTAAGTACCCTGTCTCAATTTTCGGTCCCCAAGGC
>CAZWOA010000091.1:0-3074 GCA_964635545.1 uncultured Marinilabiliaceae bacterium | reverse complement strand
GGCTTATGATTGCCCAATAGCTCCTCGGCCATATCCTGGTAACCATCATCAACTACAGGACCGTTATCGCTCGAAAGTATTATCAATGTATTCCCGGTAAGTCCAAGTCTATCGAGGGTTGCAAGTATCTCGCCCACCGCCCAGTCAAACTGAAGTATCGCCTCTCCCCGAAGCCCGAGTTCCGATTTCCCTCTGAAACGAGGATGCGGGAAACGTGGCACGTGAACATCATTGGTGCCAAAATAGAGAAAAAATGGCTCATCCTGATGATTCTCAATAAATTGAACAGCCTTATGGGTTATCGAATCTGCAATATCCTCATCTTTCCACAGCGCCTTACCTCCACCCTTGGAATATCCGATGCGGGAGATTCCATTTACAATGGCCATATCATGCCCATGACTGGGCTTCAGATTGAATAGCAATTCGGGATTGGTTCTTCCCAACGGCTCACCAGGGAACGGCTTCTCATAACTCACTTCAATTGGATGTTCCGGGTCATAATTGGCAACACGCCCATTCTCAATAAACACACATGGAACACGATCGGCAGTGGCAGCCATTATATATGAGTAGTCAAAACCCAAATCGCCAAGACCGGCCGGCAGTGGTGCATTCCAATCCTGCTGTCCACTTTTATCTCCAAGCCCCAAATGCCATTTTCCTATGGCCCCGGTAGCATAGCCCTCATTTTTAAACACATCGCCCACCGTATAATCCTCAGGGCGTATAATCATTCCTGCATTTCCTGCAGCCACATCTGTACCTTTGCGCCTAAAGGCATACTCGCCTGTAAACAGTGCATATCTTGACGGAGTGCTGGTGGCAGCACACGCATAGCCACTGGTGAAACGCACACCATTATCGGCAAGCCGGTTAACATTGGGTGTGGTTACTCCTTTGGCGCCATAACACTCCAAGTCGCCATAACCAAGGTCATCTGCATAAATCAATATGACATTAGGCTTCTTATCCTGAGCCATTACCGACCAGGCAAATACCGATGCAAGAAGTGAAACTATTTTTATCATAAAAAATAAAATAAGTTAGTTAAACACAACTACTCTTTTCAAAATTTCCATCTATTATTGTCCGATAAAAAAAAGATTTCTCACTGCGTAGAAATGACATTCTTTTAGTTCTGTTGATTGGGGCTTGGTTGGCGGCTAAGCCGCCAACCAAGCCCCAATCAACAAGTCGCAACGTAACACCCTGTCATTAGCTTCGCTGAACTTCGTTTCTGAGCGAAGCGAAGAGTCTAAAAAAATTAATCGGACAACAGTAATTTATTATCGGTTGATTCATCATTGAGATGGTTATATAAAGATACAAAAAGAAATATGGCCGGCTAAATAAATTAGCCAACCATGCTGCTGATTTTCTATTTTAACTTCTCATTTATATATTTTCCTGCTTTCAATTCATCCTCAATAGGATCATCATACTGCTTTTGAAGCTTCACAAGCTCTTTCATTAGCTTCTCAGTAATTTTTTTATACTGATGATTACCAAAAAGATTATTCATCTCCGTAGGGTCTTTCTTCAAATCATAAAGTTCCCACTGATCCATCCCGTAATAGAAATGGATGAGCTTATACCTGCCGGTACTCATTCCATAATGACGCACAACGCTATGCTCAGCCGGATATTCATAGAAATGATAATAGAGAGATTTCCTCCATTTCTTCGGATTCTCACCTTTCAACAACGGTAAATATGATTCTCCTTGAATATCAGAAGGAATATTAACACCCGCCAACTCAAGAAAAGTGGGTGCATGGTCTATATTTTGAACCATATGACTAACAACACGATGCTTACCTCCCGGCATACGCACAACTAACGGCGTGCGATACGACTCTTCGTACATAAACCTCTTATCGAACCAGCCATGTTCGCCCATATAGAACCCCTGATCGGAGGTATAGACAACTATTGTATTTTCGAGCAAACCCTCTTTTTCAAGATAATCAAGAACACGCCCTATATTACGGTCAACCGACCTGATTACGCTAAGATAATCCTTCATGTAACGCTGAAACTTCCATGCGGCAAGCTCCTCATCGGTAAAATTTTGTTTTTTAAAATCCTCAATTATGGGGTCGAAATATTTGTCCCATTCCGCCTTCTGCATGGAACTCATACGCCCGGCTGCATCAGTGCGCGTGTACATATCACGGCCGTATGGCTCAAGGCCTGTAGAAGTAAGAATCTCATTCTCCTTATCGGCCATTTTGAGGTCGTACACCAAATCCATATCCTTTAAAATATGCATCTCCTGAAGACTTGCTGCCTGGCGTCCCTCATATTTATCAAAGAAATTATCAGGAAGCGGAAATTCCTTATCATCAAATGCCCCCAAATCTTGAATATCGGGCATCCAAGTGCGGTGTGGCGCTTTATGATGCAGCAACATACAAAACGGCTTATCCTTATCGCGACTATTTAATAACCAATCAAGAGCGATATCAGTGGTTATATTGGTAGCGTAACCCTCCTTGACTGTGCGGTTGCCGTTATCGTTAAAAACAGGATTGTAGTAATCTCCCTGCCCGATGAGTATATTCCAATAATCAAAACCTGTTGGGTCGGAAGTCAGATGCCACTTACCCACCACTGCTGTTTGGTAGCCCACTTGCTGAAGTAATTTGGGGAACGTCTGCTGCCCGCCGTCAAAATGATACGCATTATCTATAAACCCATTCTTATGGCTATGTTTTCCGGTGAGCAGGCATGCACGACTGGGACCGCTAATGGAGTTGGCCACATAACTATTTTCGAACAAAACACCCTCATTGGCAATACGGTCGATATTGGGAGTATTGATATACCTCTTGTCGAAAGCGCTGATGGTTTGATACGAATGGTCATCAGTCATTATGTAGAGGATATTCATCGGCCTATCCTGCTTCTGCTGATTATGGTCTTGCTGTGCCGAAGCATTTACACACACAGCCGAGGTACCGGCTATAAGCAATAAGTTTTTGTTGATCATCGTCAATTGATTGTTTATTTCATTGGCGACATAAAATTACAATTATTAAGTATGACAAAGAAATTTTCAGATAGGAAAT
>CAZWOA010000090.1:0-11321 GCA_964635545.1 uncultured Marinilabiliaceae bacterium | reverse complement strand
GATCGTAATAAATATCACTATGGGGAGGCAGTTCACGCAAAAACTTATAGAAATCATTATAATGAAAAACCCTAACATTATCATCTTCTAGTCGTTTACCTACTAATGACGTAAGTTTGTGAGGATCGATAAATAGATTAACATGGTTTTGCGACACAACCATAAACGCGTGAAACACAGGATTATACTCCACATCACTACCTCTAAGATTTAGCATCCATGCAATTTCGTCGAGGGCACACACCACATAATGGGTGGCACCCTTTTGTCGCATTTCGTCATTAATAATTCGAAATTTATCTTGCCTTGACATTCCGGTAAACTCATCCTCAAGTTCAAAAATATCATCCTCAGGAATTGTATCTCTATCAAACCAAATTTCGTCAGCCAGGTTGAAACGGTTATCGATGCGTATATCATTCTTTTTCAATGTTGATGCAAAAGATTTATAATCGGTAACCGACATAGTACGGCCATCCACGCCTACCACACTTCCGGGGGCAAGAGCATCAGCAAGAAAATCATTATAAGAGGGCACGCCCTGAGTACCCATTTTAAAAAGTATAATGCCGCTATCTCCTAATTGCTGCTCAGCTTGTAGAAAATAGCGGGAGTCAGTCCACAATCCGGCCTCATCCATAGTCACCACTAAAGTACCTGCCGAGCCATCAAACCCAGACAAATATTCTCTAAATTTCCAATAATCGGCTATATATTCGCTCAAGTGCTGATCGGATGATAGTACAACCACCGCATCAAGTCCCATCATAGCCATCTGGCTTCTTACTGTAAAGAGTTTCTCTGACTGACCCATAATAAATATTTTTAAATATTCAAGTTCAAAAATTAGACCAATAAATATTATCTATTTTAATTAACCTTTATGGCATTTGATTGTTCACATACCGGAATAGAGGTAAATGGTACAACCAAACAGCCTATTAATTGGCTAAAGTACAAAAAAAGGGTAAAAATAGCACCCCTTCTGATCCATATCATACTATTAGTTGAAAACAAACATCATAAACCACATTAAATGAATAAATTTGCAACCCAAAACAGAGGAATGAAAAACACTTACAACCCAACATATCACACTGACCTGATGAACTTTAAATATACACCAAGGGCTATTTCAGCTATTAACACCAATATAATTACGACATACATTAGGACGTTTAGATACATGGAAATATGGATATCGATACTGATATTAACAATATTTTCGTTCAACACACAATCGCAGGTTAAAGATACCATAACGACCAAAGTAGATATTGCAGAGGTAGAAGTTTCGGTATTTCGAGCGCCCGTAATTTACTCACAGGCAGGTCGTTCCATAGAGATGAAAACCCGCAGCGACATAGAGAAGATGCCCGTATTCAGTGTTGACCAACTGCTTGATATGATGCAGCAAATAGACATAAGACAGCGCGGCCCGCTTGGAATCCAGAGCGATATAGGTATCCGTGGCGGCTCGTTCGACCAGGTACTCATATTGCTCAACGGCATCAACATTACCGACCCACAAACAGGCCATTTCAACCTTAACCTACCCATCGACCTTGGCAGTGTTGATAAAATTGAAGTGCTCGAAGGGCCGGCAGCGCGCGTGTATGGGCCAAACGCATTTAGTGGTGCCATAAATTTCATTACCGGAAGCAGAAAAGCAACATCCACCACCGTGAATGCATCAGCAGGCGGACATGGATTGGCTGCTGTATCGCTATCTCAAAACATAAAAGCAGGCAACACCAACCATTTTATCTCCGGATCATTGAACAAGTCGGACGGATATGTGACTGATACCGACTTCAAATCGCGCAACATATTCTATCAGGGAGAGATAATGATAGAGGAGTCGAAACTGGAGCTGCAAGCAGGCTTTAACTCAAAGGATTATGGCGCATTGACCTTCTACTCCGATAAATATCCCAACCAGTACGAAGAGAACAGAACCACCTTCGGATCAATAAAATATAGCAGCGGGAAAGCGGTTAAACATACCTCGCAGGCCTATTGGCGCAGAAACACCGATATGTTCGACCTGATGCGCTACGACGACAACAACAAGATTAACCATCACCTTACTGACGTGTATGGAGTGAAACAAAACATCACTATTCCATGGAAATTAGGACGCACATCTGTAGGAGGCGAATTGCGAAGTGAGAGCGTATGGAGTACCACATTGGGAAATACAATGACAACCCCCAAGAAAGTGAGTGGCCACGATGCCGAATACACAAAATATTTCAGCAGAAATAATGCAGCACTATTTGCCGAGCATATTTACAAATTCCGCAACCTGACCGTAGGCGCAGGAGTGCTCGTGAATGCAAACTCATCGCTCGATTGGAAATTCAGCCTATTCCCCGGTATCGACGCGTCGTATATGGCCACAAGCAACATAAAGCTATTTGCTACAGTAAATAAAGCACTTCGGATACCTACCTTTACCGACCTGTTTTACCTCGATCCGGTACAGAAAGGCAATACTGAACTACGACCGGAAGAAGCAATATCAGTTGAGGGCGGCGCAGGATATTATCGTAATGCGGGCTCGTTGGTGGTGAGTATGTATCATCAAAAAGCCGACGAACTGATTGACTGGGGAAAAGCGAAAGACGAAACGATGTATCAGAGCCGCAATATATCCAACATGAAAAGCACAGGCGTGCAACTATCGGGCAAGATTGATTTCACACGCATATGGAGCGAAAAGTCTGTTCTACAAAGCATCAACGGAGGATATTTCTATAACACACAAAATAAAAAGGCTGAAGATGGCTATGAATCACGTTTTGTGATGGATTATCTGAAACAGAAACTGGTAATAAACGTAATTAACAGATTGCCTGCCAATATCTTATTAAGTTGGAATATAAAATATCAGGACAGGAACGGCACATACATCAAAACAGGCACTACAGAGAGCGTGAATTACGAGCCATTTTGGGTAACTGACTTAAGATTAAGTAAAGAGCTTAAATCATGCAACTTATACTGTGAGGCATCCAACATATTCGATAAAAAATATGAGGATATAGCCAACGTACCACAACCGGGCGTATGGTTGAGGGCAGGAATAAAAGTAAAGATTGACTATAAGTAATAGAACCTATGACAGTGTAAATATGTTATTGGTAGTAAATAGTTTTACTCACATAAGGAGATTTAGCTACGCTGAACTTCGTTTCTCCCTGCGGTCGGAATGACTGGCATTGCTATAGAAAGGGGTTTGGGGATTTTGGGGCGGCCTAGCCGCCCCAAAATCCCCAAACTCCAAATAACTTGGGTCATCTCGAACGAAGTGAGAGATCTCATTCTGAAAAATTAAAAAAAGCACCGAATTGTCAATACAAATACTATTAACTTAAGCTGAAATACTTACAAAGACATAAAGTTCAAAACCTCGTAGCCATGCTCGATAAAATAGACATGCGAAACTTAAGTTAATAATTAATCACTTGCACCGATTTATTGTTATAAACATGATAATTGACCAATGAACGAAGCGCCATATTATCACTCAGCTTAACCATCGAATCGGTAAAAGTAGAAATTTCTTGAATACCACTATCAACTGATACACAGCCATAACCAATCACAGCACATTTATATACAACAACATACCAGATATTGCCATTATCCATATTCTTATCAATCACAACCATATTATCGGAAACTGACGGTATGGAACTAAGCATCCCGTCAACTTTCCGGTTGTACGATTCGGCTGGCTCATCACCCACACACGCACCATCGCAGGAGCCAGAAGCCACAAAACTACACTTGCCTGCTTCACGTTGAAAGCCTACCAAACTGCCACATAACCGGTATTTGGCACATGCGTCATAAAGCCACTCTAAAGCTTTATCGGGCGAAGAAAACAGAGTAACTGCCGACTCACTACCTGAATACTCGTTAATATACAGATGCTTATATCCAAGCTGATCAGTATAAAGAAAAATGCCTGAATAACCGGGAAGTTTCAACTTTACCATCAAAGGCCTTTTCTCAATCATCATAGCCAGATGAACAACATCACCCACAAAATTAGCAGGCACATCAATCACCTCAAAATCAGCACAATTAGCAACTAAAGCCTTCTGATTTTTCGTTTTAGCCAGACCTAAAGTTCGATACATACCCTCCTTCACATTTTTATACAGGTTGATATCGAGCACCTGCCCTCCCCTATCATAAAAGAGAACAATGCCACTATGAACGGTCAAAGAAGAAAGCGTTTGAAGGGATATTGAGCTATTTAGCAATGAAAAATCAAACTGCTTATAGGGATCATCAACATTAATAAATCCTCCATTTTTGCTCATAAGCAAGTCGAAAAGCGTGCAGGTGGCAATGGCATCGCCGGCAGCACGGTGACGGCCATTGATGGGTATATTAAGAATCTCGGCTAAATTACCAAGACTATAAGAGTCAAAACCGGGAAGAAGTTTTCGACTTAGCTTAACTGTACATAGCACATTGCGCTCAAAACTATAGCCAACAGCCTCAAACTCAGCCTTAATAAAATTATAATCGAACGTAGCATTATGCGCCACGAATACAGCATCGGAAGTAACGTCGAGAAGATGACGGGCAATATCGGCAAATGTAGGGGCATCCTCAACCATTTCGTTGGTTATGCCTGTTAATTCGGTTATTGAATAAGGAATATAACATTGCGGGTTAATAAGCGTGGAAAACTCCTCAACAACTCTCTCTCCATCATGCCTATAAGCGGCTATTTCGGTAATACGCCCACCCGATTTCCAGCTACCACCGGTAGTCTCAACATCTACAATTACATACATATTAAAAGCTAAAAACAGAGTACAAATATAGGATAGAAAACAGATATTAGGGTGGGTTAAATTGGAATTAATAAATGAAAAGGTTATATTTGTATTAACGAAAAGAAATACCGCGTCGGTGTTTATTTGATTGTTAAACTCAACACTATCAAAATAACGAGTGACGCTATTGATTAAAAGGGCGGGCTTCACCTTCGGGTTACCCTCAGGGGTACGGAAGATTACCGATTTTTCGATGCACTCAAATCCTGATTTCAGGAGTTTAAATAATCTAGCCGGTGCGGTACCTCATAGAGAGCTGCTTCTGAAAAGAGGTGGCTCTTTTTTTGATTGAAGACAACTATTTAATTACACCAAAGATGGAACTCCTATTCATCAAATATCTTTAATAAGAATATTTTCAGGAAGTTCGGATAGTGTATCATCAAACTTGTGAAGAATCTCTTTTATTTGGTCAATGCCATCTATAGAAGAATTAAAGAAATTGCTGGTTCCTTTGCCCGAGAGCATTCCAATAAAAGTAACAACAGTTAATTTATTGATGTCGATAGCCGGTTGATAGAGATTAGTCTGACTATTAATTGTTTGAACCTCACTAACAATACCGGCTTCCATCATATCGTAAAGTGACATCATAACCAGTTTTACCGGTAGTTTAAGATTGGTAATAATCTCATCGGCCGATGGGGCTCGCTTACCATCATCAAACCTTTTAATGATAAACCGAGCAATAACAAGCATGATAACCCTTTTATATGAGTAACTCATAAAACGGGTATCTTTCTCATATTCAAAGTTTTTGGCATTTTGATAGGCAAAAGATAGTTCGGCACCAAAAAGGACTATCAACCATGAAGTTTGAAGCCAGATAAGAAACAGTGGGAAGGCTGCAAAACTACCATAAATGGCATTATAGCGTGACATACCCACCTGGAAGTAGATATAAAAATATTGAACAAGTAGAAATACTGCTCCCGATATAATACCACCAACCAATGCCGATGTAAAATTAACCTTAGTGTTGGGAAGAATAAAGAACAGCATCGTAAACATTACGATAGTAAGTATATAGGGCAAAATGGTAGATGCTGTGAGCCATACATATTTAAGCATCTCAAAATCGCCAAGTTGCTTAGAAAAACTAACAATTACACTACCCGACGAAACAAGAAAGAGGATACCCACAAGCATTATTGAAACGTAATCGCTGAATTTACGAACCACCGAGCGGGAGCGTTTAACCTCCCAAATATCGTTAAAAGCAAGTTCCACATTACCCAGCACATTCATCATAGTCCACAATAACATGGCAAAACCAATACCGGCGATCATACCACCCTTAATAGAGCTAAGATATTCGTGCGCAAAATCCATAATCCACTCAACCACCGCTTCTTGACCATAAAGACTCTTCATAAGCTGTGTTTCGAGGGCATTTTCGAAACCAAAACCTTTGGCGATACCAAAAGCCATAGCAGCAAGAGGAACAATAGATAATAGTGAGTAATAAGTGAGTGCAGATGCTTTTTGGCTACATTTATCGTTGATAAACTCGCGAATTGCAAGAATTATAACCCTAAGAATACGGATAAGCAAAAACTGGCGTCTCCCGGTATTAATACTTTGGAAGCGCCAGATATCTTCAGTAAAGAAGAAGATGAGTTTTTTAATTCTTTGAACCACAACAAATAATTTATAAGAAAACAGCAGACCTATAAGCCGGGTTCTGTACTACAAAAAGTAGTGTTTGTCATTTATCTGGGACAATAATCTCTTATTGCCTCAATCGACCTACCCCTCACGGCATCCTAAAAAGGAAATAGGGCGGACAGCCCCATTGCCAAGCAACCGTGATATACATGGTCTTTCAATCCATCAGTCCTGCAGCTACCTCCATCACTGGCGGCACTGGTGAGCTCTTACCTCACCTTTTCACCCTTACCCTGCAAGCAAGGCGGTTATTCTCTGTCAGGATACTATCCCCTCACAAGGATCTTCCCGTTAGGAAGCATGGCGTCCTGTATTGCCCGGACTTTCCTCCCCTACAAGTAGAGGCGACAAACCGGTCTGCTGAACGTGCAAATATAGATCAATTATTCGATACGGAAAGGCATATATTTAGCCTTTTCAACAATAAAAGCATCCTTATAGCCCAGTGCTTTAATACGTGCAAGCTCTTCCTTCACCTCACTACCTCTTATTGAAAGAGTGGTATATCTGAAAATCTTATCATTCATCCTAAACTCATATATGCTATCAAACTCTTTGAAGAAAGATACATATACAGGGAAACGAAAAGCACTAAGCTGGATGAAATACTCATCATCGGGATTGATTACCAGGTTAGTGTTGGCATATTGGCTGACACCGGCACCAATGCGGCGTGTGTTAACAACGAAAGCATCAGGATAACCTTTACTTCTAATAGACTCTAAGGCCCCCAAAGCATCAGCTCCTGAGGCATAATCACCCACACAATAGCGCACATAACCATCTTGGCAAGGATACTCCTTAATAACATCAAAATTTTTAAAGAAATCAACATTTGATGGTGGCTCTTTAAGGGCCAGAATTTGAATAGAGTAGTAAGGCGCACTTACAGTTTCAACAGTTACAATATGCCTATTGGAACGCAGGGCTGAAAGCTTATCTTGAGCAGCCCCGGTTACAACAATTAAAAGGGTTATAATCGATAATAATATATATTTTTTCATCACCTACCAGATAAAAGGTTATTTCAACAATTTCCACACAACAACTTCCACACGACGGTTTTTAGCATGCTCGGAAGGATCGCAATAAATACCACGCTTACATTTATTAAGCAGATATCTCTCACCATAGCCACGAGGAATAAGTCTGTTTCCATCAACGCCTTTATTAATCAGATACTCTTTAGCATTATCAGCCATTGTTTGAGAATCGCTAAGGTTGGTAAATCTATTACCGCGCGCCTCTGTGTGTCCGTTTAATTTAACAACTATAGATGGGTTTTGAAGCATATAAGCGGCAAGTTTATCGAGAACTTGAGCAGCTTCGCCAGTTATAGCACCACCTGAATATTGAAATGCCATACCTGAAATATCATCTAGCACCTGATCATTGAAAATAGGGGTAAGTTGAATACCACCATCATTAATATCAGCAATCTCTAGTATATTAATTATAAGTCGTTTAGAATGGAAGTCGGAACCTTTAGAGAATACAACTTCAAACTCTTGCATATCTTTACGATACTCGGAAGGAATAACAATATCTACACGTCCATTAGCTCCGGTAGAACCACCAACAACAAGGCCATTAGTAGCTGGGTCATATATTTTAACGTCAACGCCCTGCACAGGATCACCGTTGAAAGTGCTTGAGACAAGGGTTTCGAGCTTGCCTGGTAGTTTTTCATTAATAGCAGAGTTATCAACCAAAACCTCGGTAACAGGTGTTTCGGCATCCTCAATGGTTACTATATTTTCAAGACCTGCAATAGGCATTTGGCTCTCTACGACTTTATCCTTGCTATCTGTTTTACGCACATAAAAAATAACATCGGATGCCGCATTACCAAAATTATTGGATGAAAGAAACCCACGCGTAGGATCATTAGGGTCGATTACATAACCAAACTCATCACGATTAGAGTTAAACGGTTTCATAAGGTTAGTTACATTACCCCACACTCCATCAACCAATTCGGCCGAGAAAATATCTAGTCCACCAAAGCCCAAGTGACCATCGGAACTAAAATATAGTTTATTATCCTTTCCTACGAATGGGAACATCTCCTCTCCAAAAGTATTTACTTCACGACCAAGGTTTTGAACAGTACCAAAGTTATTGGGACCAAGGCGCTCGGCATAATACAAGTCCTTACCACCAAAACCACCTTTTTTATTGGACACAAAGAAAATATACTTGTCGTCGGGAGAGATGGCAGGGTGAGCACAATCAAAATCATCACTATTAATGCTAATTTCAGTCTCATTAATCCAATCGCGGCCATCAAACTCAACCATAAATATCTTTAATCTACTACTACCGTTTTTAATTCTTACGGCTTTAGTGAAGTACATATATCGAAAATCGCTCGTAAAGGATATTGCACCAACGTGCGATGGAAATTGCAAGTTTTTAGAGAACAGTCGGCTACCTTCTTGAATCTCACCCTTTACAATATCGGAGTAGTAAAGATTAAGAATAGACTTGCCCTGTTTGTCAACTTTCTTATCACCCTCTTTGGCAGATGAGTACACAACCCCATCTTTATAATACTGAATACCAAAAGATTGGCCAAAAGTTGCCAATGTTGAGGGGTTAACACGATAATCTACAAGGTTTTGATTTTCTTCTGCCCAATTACACGACTTAATAAGCTCATTAACCTGCATTGGATTAGCTCCATGGGATTTTGACTTCTCATACCATTCGATGGCTCCTTGGTAGAAACCAAACTTATGGTTGGTAGAGGCGTATAAAAAAACATCATTCCCACTAAGTTTATCCATAATATCGGTAAACTCATTAAATGCGTTATCAATATCATTAAGATAATAGTAACATCTAGCTTTACGCTTTTTATCATTGATATCGAGCACGGCTCCCTTCTCTTCGGCTTTCTTATAGTAATCCAAAGAGATATAGTACTCTCCCCTATCGAAGAAATTTACAGCCTTCTTTAATTCCGATTTTTGAGCAGAAGTTTCAAAAACACAAAGGAGACCAACAGCCAAGATATATAAACCTTTAAGTTTCATGTTCCTTATTTGTTAAGACAAATATACAAATTCAATTTCAAACAATCCATAAATTAGAAATAACGTATGGATCGCATACCCGGACGTTTATTAAACGAGAAGTCGAACTGAAGCCCTAACTCGTGGCTACCAGCTTTAGCATATCTATTAATAGAACTAAGGTTATAATCGAAAGAATATCTAACTGCCCATTGGCGGTTAATTTGATACTCAGCAAGAAAAACCAATTCGGAAACAGTGCGATAAGAAGCCCCTAGCCATAGTTGCTCCATCAAAAGAACATTAAAAGATACGTCAAACTCAACAGGAGCACCCGGTACAACCCTAGCCAATGCAGTGGGCTTTAGCTTAACATCATCAAGATCAAAAATATATCCACCATAGATATAAGTATGGATATTTTTGGGGCTTAATGTATTTTTAAAAGTTTCATTTTGTTCATTATACTCATAGGTAAAGAACCTTGGCACACTAATACCTGCAAAGTAGTTAGGCGCAAACAAATAGGAACCAAAACCAAAGTTGAAGCCAAACTTAGACTCTTTGCCGGCAAATAATGGGTCGCCAAACTGATTGGTAACAGCTTTGTTACCATCGTAAGAGAAGGACTTAAATCCGGCCTGAAGGCCAAAAGATATAAAACGCTCCTTACGGTCGAGTTGAAGCTTATACGAGGCGGCACCCATAAACTCAAAATTATTGGTAAAACCAATTTTATCGTTAATAAGAACTGCTCCAACACCAAGGTTAGTATCATCAATGGGACCATGCACATTAATGGCATCCACCATAGGGGCACCCTCTACACCGAGCCATTGGCTACGATGCACCATAAGTCCACTTATAATATCTCTAGTTCCATTATATGCAGGATTTAACATACCCTGATTGGAGATATAATGGTTGAACACGTTTTGATTCTGGGCGGCAACCTTGCCTCCCAGCATCAAAACTAAGCTCATTAAGATTAGGCTCTTGATTTTCTTCATAATCAAATATCAAAGTTAAACCCTAAGGTTATCTTCTCAGTTCTATATATCCACTCAACTCTTTGGTAAGGTGCTTATCATCTTCGGTAAACGTAATTTTGAATACGTAGAAGTAAGTACCTATCGGCAGGTCATCACCAATGCTGAACATGGCAGCACCAGAGGATTTTCCATCCCATGAGTTATCATATTTTTGTCCGGTTGACTGGTAAACCAATGTTCCCCAGCGGTTAAACACCTCAAGTTTTGAGCTGTAATCCTTAATAAAGTGAGGTACAGATATCACAAACCTGTCGTTAATACCGTCACCGTTGGGCGAGAAGGCATTAGGTATCAGGAATGGGTGATCTTCATCAACCTCATTGTTACCAACGAAGATGAATATGGTTGCAGTATCTACACGCTCTGGAATATCCTTATTTTGGATAACGTAGCGTAAAGAGTCGCTTCCAAAGAATCCAACCTTTTTGGTATATTCGAGCACACCTGTAACTTCATTAAGTTTGGCCTGACCAATAGTGTTAAACAATTTATTCTCACCATTTTCCAACTTAACGGGGAACTCGGTTATTAGCTCAAATTTTACATTGGCCTCCTCAGCATCAACATCATCTAAAGACCATATCTTATCCACTCCGGCAGCATATTTTATCATAGCCGGATTAGCATTAATGATATCTAGAGTTGCTGCTACTTCAGTAGTTTTAATACTTAAGAAACCATTGTAAGCTAGCAAAGGATTCTCAATTATCTTAATTGTATTA
>CAZWOA010000089.1:0-11541 GCA_964635545.1 uncultured Marinilabiliaceae bacterium | reverse complement strand
TCATTTCGAACGTAGTGAGAAATCTCGAGGCATCGTAGTATTATTAGGGGGGGGGTGGGGTGGTTTTGCCGCCTCAATCCCCCCCCCTCCCAGCATCACCATAGCACATCGTCATAAATATCATTTTCACTTGTAGTGAAAAAACCATTTATCTATGATAAGTATTGTCATATCTTTGTTTTGCGACTTAAAGATACTGATTGTTAGTGACTTTGCCTAATAAACATGCTGCTATTTTATTGTAAATCAACTAATTAATTTACTTGCGAAAGTTGAATATTTAATAATTTCAAAGTACTTTTTTTGTTCTATTCCACCATGATTAAAGTTAATCGTGGTTTGAGCTCCGCAAATTGTAATGCTGAAAATGCAAAAGATAAGTGCGTGAATAATTTTCATTTTGCTTCTCTCTTCAAAGCCACTTTAGGTCATATTATTTTGTATTTGAATTCCGGTTTTTAGAATCTCAGTTACTATAGGATTCTCTTCGTTAAAATCACTGAGCATAAATGGGTATGGCTCTATTTTTAAATCGATTTTTCTTCGCAATTTATATTGCCACTTTAAATTTTTGTATTAGTTTGGCATACTATTTTCAGTATTGGTAAAATTAAGAAATAATCATAGAATACGATGCGCTCATTAATTCTCTCTGTTGTACTGTTTTTCTCTTTTTTGTCACTGTTGGCCCAGCCACGCATACCCGATCCGAAGCCTCGTTTGGTGCTTTTCCTTTTGGTGGATGAGCTTAATAGCGAGCAACTTAGCATTGTGCGTCAAAAGTGTGGAGCTCAAGGATTTAACAGGATACTCTCTGGAGGAAGCTCTTTTCTTAATGCCGCATATCTTTCCGGAGCTCCTTTTCAGGGGCGCAACAGTGCCACTCTTTTCACCGGCTCCAATCCGTCAACGCATGGCATAATATCGCGCAACTGGATTAATAGGTTCGACAATAAGCAGATTGATGCTCTTTATGGATCCTATAGCAGCAGTAGTGTCGATTCGGTGGGGAAAGCGCCTTCCAACTCATTGATGCTTGCTTCGGGTGTTGCCGATGAGATTCACCGCATTCATAATGGTAAATCAAAGGTTGTTTCGGTAGGTCGCCATCCCGAGGTGCTTGCCTATTCAGTGAGTGCTCATAACGACTCTTTTTTCTGGCTCGATATGAAGAGTGGTCGCATGATAAGCAATAATGAGTTGGTTGCAAAGGAGAATCAGCCGTGGGTACGCGAGTTTAACGATAAGAGGCTGGCCGATTTATATCTCGACAGATATTGGGCGCCATTGATGGATATTTCTGAATATCATGAGTGGATATATTTTAGGGATGCAGCGCTAACATCACGTAGTTTTTACTATCAAATGAAGGATAGCCGCAATATTTATCCCTATCAGCGGGTTGCAGGTTCTCCCTATGGCAATAGCATGATTCGAGATTTTGCTGCATCGGTGATTGTGAATGAGAAATTGGGTAAGGATGATATTCCGGATATGCTTACAGTTGAATTTTCCACTGTGCCGTCGGTAAATAGCAAGAGCCTGCCATTGGATGCCGAGAGTGAAGATATGTTATTACGGCTTGATAATGAGATAGAAAGTCTGCTTAAGCTGGTTGATGAGCAGGTGGGACTTCACAATACGCTTGTTGTTTTTTCGGTCATCAAATCACCATCCAACATTGTGTCATCGGTAAATAAATATAATAAGCCGCGTGGCGTTTTTAATGTAAATAAGGCGTCATCATTGCTTAACCTCTATCTTATGGCTATGTATGGACAGGGTAAATGGGTGCTTAACCATAAAAGTGGTGAGATATATCTCAATAATGAGCTTATCACAAAGTCGAAAATCGACCGTTCCATAATTTTACAGCAGGCGTGCGATTTTTTACTGCAGGTTGAGGGGGTTGCCAATGCTATTTCGGCGGCCGATTTAACCAAATCGAACTCATTTTGGCTATCCAATAAATCGATGATACATAATTACCACCTCAAGCGGTCGGGCGACATTATTTTCTCGCTCGAGCCGGGATGGGCCGAAGAGTTGCCGGGCGGTAAGGTAATCTACCATTCGTGGGGGCAGGAGTATGTGCCTTTGGCATTCTACGGATGGAGAATTGCACGCCAGAATATCAATCAGATTATAGACATGACAGATGTGGCGCCAACGGTATGCACCTTCTTGGAGGTGTCGTTGCCCAACGGTAATGAGGGTAACTCCATTAATGGGTTGTTACATTGATAGCTCTTCGGCGATTTTGCTGAATTGCTCGAGCATCTCAATATCTTTTTCCAGTGCATTACCTATCACAGCAATGTGGGCACCTGCATCGAAGGCAGCCCTTAGTTTATCGGGTGTGTTAATTCCTCCGCCTACTATTACGGGTATGGTTACTTCATTCACAACACTTCGGATGAGGGTAGGAGGCACCGCATTATGTGCACCACTGCCTGCCTCGAGATAGAGCATCTTCATTCCAAGCATCTCGCCCGCCAGAGCAGTAGCCATCGCAATATCTATTTTGTCGGATGGAATGGGGGTTGTGTTACTCATATATTGCACCGAAGTTATTCTGCCTCCGTCAATTAGCATATATCCTGTGGGGATAGTCTCCAAGTTTAGTTTCTTAATAAATGGTGCCGAGTTAATATGCTGTCCAATAAGGAATTCGGGGTTCCTGCCCGATATGAGTGATAGAAACAGTACCGCATCGGCTCCCGAAGCAATTTGAGTCATGCTGCCGGGAAATATTATCAGCGGTATTGATGTTATTTTCTTTATTTTCTCAATAAATAGGGCTACGTCGGATACTACAAGACTTCCACCCACCAATATTATTGATGGTGAACAACGGTTAAGCACACTTTCAAGCCTGGCTAACTTGTTGTCGTCATATTTATCGGGGTCGAGCAGAAGAGCCAGTTGCTTTTTGCCTTCCGATATTTTATCTGTTATCTGTTTATATACTGACATTGGATTGTTAACAATAAACTAATACATAATCACTTGTAATCTCGTAATATAGCTCCGTTTCCGAGTTGAACCCCGAGTGCTTTATACCACCTTTAAATTTTCCTGTTGATGATGCTGGAACTCCTGTAATGCCCCTCACATATAGGTCGCTGTTGAAGATAACGCCCTGCCTGTCATAAAGTTTGTAAAGCACCTCTTTGGCCGACCAGATTACCAGAAGCGGCAGAGTAGGATTTTCAAAGTCGATATAGTGCATTTCGCTATCACTCACAAACCGTTGCCACACCTTATTTGCCCTATCCGATATAAACTCTATATCAACAGCTGTTGGTTTGTTGGCAATACTCACACTCACGTAGTTGCGTGTGTGCGATATGCTTATGTGGCATCCTTGGGTGGTTGGGCGGCCTGTGTCGAGGTAGTTTATCGGCGATTGGTGACCCATCATGTGGCACAAGAGGGCGCGCACAGCCAGCCACTCTTTTTTGCGCCCATCAAAACGAAATGTTGAGTATTGGCACTTCTCATTTTCTGATAGCTGAACAGAGGCTTCCAGGTCGGCCAGAGACTCGGTTACTTCCCAGATTCCAACCTTGGTGCCGTTATCAGCTTCAATAATTTTGTGCAGTGCCATAGGCTCGTTATTTCCAGGTTATTGACTCTATAAGCTCAATCATATCGAGTTTTATGAAATCGATAACCGGCGCCAGACTGTCTTTATTGGGGGCTGTATTGAAGTATAGCGATCCGCGCAGGAAATGGGCGACACTGTCAGTAACAGCAAATTGCAGTGGCGATGCAGCATTACCCTTAATCTCATATAATATGCCGAAAAGGTGGCTTTGAGGGTTGCTAAACACCGATTCTCCTATGGCATCAGCTTTAATTGAGTGTTTATAAGCCAGTTTGCGGCTATCCTCCATCAAATTATCAATGTTGCCACTCACCGGTTTATAGCTTAAGTGTATGGTGGCATTGAAAGCCGGATAATGAATATTTATCCAGTTTGCCTCATTGGGCGAATCGTTATCGGGCAATATTTGTGAATAATCGGGATAGTTAAAGCAAAACGGAAATATTGAGTCGAGTTTTACATAGTTTTTTTCGGGTAGGTCTATCCTGAAATATCCTCTAGGGCGCGGCGTATAGTGCTCTTTGCAAGCCGGGGCTAGCATCAGAATAGAAAAAAATAATAGAGCTATTCTCATTTTATTTCTCTTTGTTTGTTTTTGGAGCTGCTTTTTTCTCATACTTCACCTTTTTAATTCTTCTTGCATCGGCTGCCAACACTACGAATGAGTATGATTTATATTCAAGTTTTTCATTTTTAAGAGGTATTTCACCTTTTATTTCAAGTAGTAAACCTGCCAATGTTTCCGCTTCACCTCTTACTTTGTCAAATTCTTCGGGTTCAATGCCTGTGATTTTAAAGAAGTCATTAAGCATTATCTTACCTTCAAATATTATCGATCCATCGGACATGATGTTGTGCATCGCCTCGTCGTCGTCATATTCGTCGCTTATTTCGCCCACAATCTCTTCGAGCACATCTTCCATGGTGACAATTCCGGCCATGCCTCCATACTCATCAACCACAATGGCTATATGTATCTTATTGGTTTGAAACTCGGCAAGCAGGTCGTTTATTTTTTTTGTTCCGGGCACAAAATATCCCTCCCTAAGCAGCGAGTGCCAGTTGAATCCCTGCTCCATATCCAGATAGGGAAGAAGATCCTTAACGTAAAGCACCCCCATAATATCGTCGGGTGATTCGTTGTAAACCGGTATGCGCGAATATCCGGAGTCGATAATTACCTGAAGTACTTTTGAGTATTCGCTTTTGGCATCGAGCGTAACCACGTCGAGGCGCGATGTCATAATCTCTTCGGCACTAAGGTTACTGAATTTTACTATCCCTTGCAGCATCTCCTTCTCTTCGGCCATGTCATCGCCGGTTAGCTCCAGTGCGTGCGAAAGGTCGTCGAGCGATATATTCTCATGGTGCTTAGCCAGTTTGCGGCTTACCAGTCCGGTTGACTGAATGAGCAGTTGGCTGAATGGCTTTAAAACCTTCATGAGTCCTCTTATTGGTGTACTCATGAAAAGGGCAAACTTACGCGAGAATTGTGATGCAAAAATTTTAGGAAAAATCTCACAGAAAAAGAGTATTAATGCTGTTATTATTACAACATCGAATATGAATTTCAATATTGTAGCATTGCCAAAATCTATTAAAGAGCTACTTATAAATGATGCTAAAATAACCACAGCTACATTTACGAAGTTGTTGCCTATCAGTATTGTAGCCAGTAGTAGTTCCGGCTCGGTAAGATGCTTCAGTAGATTTTTTGATGATGTTGTCTCTAATTGCCGCATATGTTCTATGTCGGCTGGTTTGAGAGAGAAGAATGCCATTTCGGTGCCCGAAATAAGTGCACTCATAGTTAGTAGCACTATAAGAAATAATAGTGCAACGGCAATGCTCATCGAGAAAGGTAAAAACTCAATTTGCTGAAAACTGCTCCAAATAGAATTTGACACTAAATCTGAGTCCAATGTGTGATATTTAAGTTAAACTTATTTTATTTAGAATGGTAAATCATCCTCTTCGGCAGCTCCGGCTCCCGCCACAAAATCGGGTGTGCCATATGAGATGCCCCCATTATAAGAAGTTTCATTGGCTCCCGGTTGGTTTTCGGATGGTTGATAGCTACCTACTGCATTTGAGGTGGTGGAAGATGCAGGCTGCTGTGACGCAGGAACTGATAATCCTACATTTGTTTCGCCTTGAGGGTTATCGCCCCGTCGGCCAAGTAGTTGCAGGTTATCTACATATATTTCTGTAATGTATCTTTTAATATTATCCTTGTCGTCATAGTTTCGGGTGCGTATTTTACCTTCTATATATAGTTGTGTACCCTTCTTTACGTATTTCTCTACCACCTGAGCTAAACCGCGCCACACAACTATATTATGCCATTCGGTACGATCTTGTACTTGAGCTCCTGATTTGGTGGTAAATCCCCTTTCGGTGGTAGCCAGCGTGAAGTTGGCAACGGCTACGTTGGGTTCGATATATCTTACTTCGGGGTCTTTCCCCACATTCCCTACCAGGATTACTTTATTGACAGACATGATAATATGGTGTTTTTATATGTTTTGAGGTTTAAAAATACAAAAGAATAGCAGTAAAACAAACAAAATGATTCAAACTACGGGCAAATTTATTGTAAAAAGCACAAAAATAGTTGAAATAATAATAATAGCCTAAATGATAATCGTTATATTTGTATGCTTTTTACTTATGGCAGAAATAGGAGCGTATTTTAATATATGTTTATTCGCAATTGTGTGAAAAAAACCGTCAGAATTGGGTCATTATTAAAAATTTACGTAAAAATGAGTCAATTCTTTTTTTTTATGGTCAAATCAGGTTATATTTGCGAACTGATTTTCAGGAATTAGCATGTAAATGTTTGATAATTAATAATTTTATACAGAAATGACAAAGGCAGATATTGTTAACGAAATTTCTAAGAATACAGGAATTGAGAAAGTTACAGTGCAAAAAACCATTGAGGCTTTCATGGACACCATTAAGGGTTCTCTTGTAAGAGGAAAGAACGTGTATTTGAGAGGCTTCGGTAGCTTCGTAGTGAGAAAAAGAGCAGAGAAAACAGCTCGTAACATCTCAAAAAACACTACTATTATTATTCCGGAGCATTTTATTCCTTCGTTTAAACCTTCAAAAACCTTTGTTTCGAAGGTTAAAAACAACGTTAAGTAACTGAGTGTTAAATTCTAAAAAAGAGTAGCTATGCCAAGCGGAAAGAAAAGAAAGAGACATAAAATGGCTACGCACAAGCGTAAAAAGAGATTGAGAAGAAGCAGACATAAGAAGAAGAAATAAGTTTTCTTCTTAACTGAAGATTTTCCAAACAAACAGAGAGTTGTACTTTCTGTTTGTTTTTGTATTTGATACAACTTGAAAAAGTTCTTTGAAATTAATGATTTATTGACAAGTGAACGCAGAACTGTTTATTGATGTTACTCCGGAAGAGTTATCAATAGCCTTGTTGGAAGACAAGCGATTAGTGGAGCTGCGTAAGGAAAAGAGCAATATTCAATTTGCCGTGGGTGATATTTACCTGGGTAAGGTAAAGAAAATTATGCCAGGCCTTAATGCTGCTTTTATCAATGTGGGATATGAGAAAGATGCCTTTTTGCACTATCTCGACCTTGGACCACAGTTCAAGACCCTGCAGAAATTCCTTCGTACAGCTTCATCGAAAAAAGGAACCCCGGGAATGCATAAGCTGAAAGCTGAAGAAGATATCAATAAAAACGGAACTATAGCGGAAGTACTACTGGCAGGACAGGATGTGCTGGTTCAGGTAGCTAAAGAACCAATATCGACCAAAGGTCCTCGTTTGACATCAGAAATATCACTGGCAGGAAGAAACCTGGTACTAATGCCATTCTCCGACAAAGTATCGGTTAGCCAGAAAATAAAATCTTCTGAAGAGCGTAATCGCCTAAAAAGGCTGCTCTTAAGTATTAAACCAAAAAATTACGGCGTTATCGTGCGCACTGTAGCCGAAGATAAGAGGGTTGCAGAACTAGACAAGGAGTTGCGAATGCTGGTTAAGCGGTGGGAAGATAATACCGCACGGCTTAAAGATATGAAGTCGCCATCGCTTGTATTAGGCGAAATAGGGCGCACTACAGCTATCCTTAGGGATATTCTTAACCCGTCTTTTAATGCGATTTATGTAAACGACGAAAACGCTTACGACGAGATAAAAGATTACGTGGGGCTCATTGCTCCCGAACGTGAAAATATCGTCAAACTGTATAAGGGATCTGTGCCGATATTCGATAATTTCAATATCGAAAAACAGCTAAAACTATCTTTTGGAAAGACAGTATCCTTTAAAAGTGGTGCCTATCTTATTATTGAACACACCGAGGCACTACACGTAATTGATGTCAATAGCGGCAACCGCTCCAAGTCGGCTGCCAACCAGGAGAATAACGCACTTGAGGTCAATCTTGCAGCAGCAGGCGAAATAGCCCGTCAGCTTAGATTGCGCGATATGGGAGGAATTATCGTGATTGACTTTATAGATATGCAGAGTAACGAAAACAGGCAGAAAGTGTTTGACCGAATGAAAGAGGCGATGGCTGGAGATAGAACCAAGCATAACATATTGCCGTTGAGTAAGTTCGGACTTATGCAGATTACCCGTCAGCGGGTAAGGCCCGAGATGCATATCAATACCACTGAGACCTGTCCTACATGTCTTGGTTCCGGAAAAATTGGTCCTTCCATTCAGATGGCCGACACGATTGAAACTGCAATTGTGAAAGCTGTGCATAAACCAATGCTTAAACGATTCACTCTGAAACTGCATCCATACCTTTACGCCTACTTTAAAAAAGGTTTTCCTTCGCAAATATTGCGATGGCGCATAAAATACGGATGGGGAATTAAGGTGATACCTACTGCATCAGTAGGATTTTTAGAGTTCAAAATAATCGATGATAATAACCAAGAGGTTGACCTGAATTAGTCGGGTCAACCTCTTTTTTTTTACCTTTTTTTTAAATTCAATATTATTTATCATATCTAAGGATTTAAAACTTTTAATATCTTTACCATTATTTGGTCGATGGCAAGGTATTTGTCAGAATATTATAAACTTTTATTTTTGATTATGCGTTATAGGTTAATTTTTACATTGCTTATTCTCTCCAGCTTTTCGTTCATTAAAGCTCAGATGGGATTTAGCAGTCATTTAGAATGGGATATTAGTATTAAGAAATTGAACCATAATCAGTTCGAGATTGTAGGTAAGGCTATGCCCGAGAATGGGTGGCATATATACTCAGCTTTTCTGCCCGAAAATACAGCCATACCAACCACTATTAAGGTAGATGTTTCGGATGATGTTAAACTGATAGGTGGTGTTGCAGAATCGCCTGCACCCGAGAAGGTTTACGACCCCTCTTTTAAGGCCAATCTTCAGTGGCATAACTCTACCGCCTACTTTACACAAAAAGTGGAGGTTACAAAACCCGGAAAGGTAACCATTAGTGGCTATATAGAGTATATGGTGTGTAATGACGAAACCTGCATGCCCCCCGATGAGGAGGACTTCAGTTTTGTTGTTGAGGCAACCGAAGCTGTAACTGCCGTTGTTGGTGCTAGTGCTACTGATGATAGTGTTGCTACTGATGTGGTTGAAGAACAGTTGGTTCCTGAGCAGACTACAGAAGTTATTACTACAGTTGTTGATAGTGGTGCTGACGGGGAACGAGAGAGTTACTGGAGTATCTTTATTCTTGCATTTTTTGCAGGATTTGCTGCTCTGCTTACTCCCTGTGTGTTCCCAATGATACCGATGACGGTGAGTTTTTTCACCAAGCAGAGTAAAACCAAGGCTCAGGGCTTTAGAAATGCTACTCTTTATGCTATTTCAATTATTCTGATATATGTGATATTGGGTACAATGGTGACGGCCATATTTGGTGCCGGAGCACTTAATGCCATGTCATCCAACCCCATATTCAACCTGTTTTTCTTCCTGCTCCTTATTGTGTTTGCAATATCTTTTCTTGGAGCATTCGAAATTGTGCTGCCTGCATCGTGGGTAAACCTTGCCGATAAAAATGCCGATAAAGGCGGACTTCTAGGTATATTCTTTATGGCATTCACCCTGGCACTTGTGTCGTTTAGCTGCACTGGGCCTCTTGTGGGTACTATTATTGTAGAGGCTGCCCGCAATGGTGGTATGGCTCCAGTTATTGGCATGCTTGGTTTCTCGCTTGCTTTGGCACTTCCATTTGCATTTTTTGCAGCTTTCCCCGGGTATCTTAACTCACTGCCCAAGTCGGGCGGATGGCTTAACTCGGTAAAAGTGGTGCTTGGCTTCCTTGAGTTGGCATTTGCTTTTAAATTCCTCTCTAATGCTGATATGGCGTTAGATCTTCACATACTTGAGCGTGAGACTTTCCTTGCTATATGGATTGCTGTGTTTGGTGCTTTGGCTCTCTACTTGTTTGGTAAAATCAGGTTGCCACACGACTCACCAATGGAGCATCTGCCTGTGTCGCGCCTGCTGTTGGGTATCACCGTTGCGGCTTTCACTATATATATGGTTCCAGGATTGTGGGGAGCACCGGTGAAACTTATTAGTGGTTTCCCGCCATCATCCAACTATGCTGAGTCGCCTATGGGCGTTGGTCGTGAGGCTGCGGCATCATCTGCAGGAACTTCTAGCGTGGCAATGGTACCGGGTATGCACCTAGGTCCTCAAGGAATTCCGGCTTTCGACGATTACGATATGGCTCTTGAGTATGCCAAGAAGGTTAACAAACCTTTATTGCTCGACTTCACCGGAAAAACCTGCGTTAACTGCCGTAAAATGGAGGATAATGTGTGGTCGATAGGTGAAATTAAAGATATGCTGGTAAATGACTATGTTTTGGTGTCGCTTTACGTTGACTTAAGAAAAGATTTGCCTGAAGATCAGGTATATATATCTGAGGAGACAGGTAAGAAAATCAGAAATGTGGGTCAGAAATGGGCTGATTTTCAGCTAACTCGCTACCAGATTCAAGGACAGCCCTATTATGTGCTGCTCGATTCTAACGAAGAGGTTCTTAATGCACCACGTGGTTTCGACCTTGATGTGGATGATTATAAAATATGGCTTGACGAAGGTCTTAAGAATTTCGAAAAGTGATGGTGACGAATTGATATTTTGTTGAAATTATAAAAGCCTATACAGCAGTATGTTGTATGGGCTTTTTTGATATTGTTATTGGTGGGGTCTGCTATCAGCAGAATGAATTACAGGTAATTCTTAAGTTGTTGTAGTGAGCTTATTTCGGTTACTCCTTCAAGGTCGTGCACCATGGCACGCGAGTTATAAAATATGGCATCCAAGCCACTATTGATTGCTCCTAGAATGTCGGTCTCAATGCTGTCGCCAATTATCAGACACTCGTTTTTGCGGGCGTTTGAGCTTTTTACTATGTAATCGAAAAACTCTTTGTTGGGCTTGTGTATTCCTATTATTTCTGATATATACAGCTTGGTAAAGTAGTGTTTTATTCCGCTTAGTTCTATTTTACGGTGCTGCACCTCGTTAAATCCGTTGCTGATTATGTAGAGGTTGTATTTCTCTTTCAGGTAGCTTAATATTTCATTGGCGTAGGGTAATAGTGCTGTTTTCGTAGGACTTATTGTTAGATAATCCTTGCCAAGGTTTGTTGCGATATTGGTATCGTTGCACCCAGCGGCTATTAGCGGTTGGCTGAACCTCTGAATATTTAGTTCGCTCTTTTTAATTTTACCATATCTATACTGTTTCCATAGCAGCGTATTACATTTTTCGTAGCTTTTGTGGAACGTTTCAAAATCATCAAAATATCTGCCCAGATTATACTTGTCATATAGCTCCACCAGCGTGTCGGTGCTGTTACTGTCAAAATCCCACAGTGTATGGTCAAGATCAAAAAACAGATGTTTGTAATTGCCTTTGAGCATGTTAGTAACTT
>CAZWOA010000088.1:0-11654 GCA_964635545.1 uncultured Marinilabiliaceae bacterium | reverse complement strand
ACCAATCGATTGAAAGATGAACGGTCAATAAGTGAAATAATTTGCGAAAATAAAGGACTTGTCCCGTCTATACTGGATATCTCTCTCTGTGTTCTTTGTGTCAGAAGAACTAACAATCAGTCATACTTTCGGCCTTTTTTTATGACAACTCGCGGCTTTTAACCTATAAATACTGTCTTTTTATCAGAAAAAACCTAAATATAAAAACAAAATGATGTTGGTGGTTGTTTGCCTTAATTGAAAACACCGTATATTTGACAATTAAAATCATTTCATGGAGAGAATAATACCTGTAACTCAAATCAGTGACATCCCGTCACAGTATCGCAATTCACCTATTCAGCATCTTTTTGAATATCACAATCTTAACCGTCCGTTTGATTCTTACGATAGTGCCAAGCTACTTGTAGGAATGTGTATGGATCATCGCAACCACCTCACAATGCCCGAAAATTTTGCCTATATCATCCGTACCGGTGGTGCTAACCTTCGTTACAGTGAATTCAAGGTTTCTTATGCCATTGGGGTTGGGCAGGTGCGTCATATTGTCCTCATTGGGCATAGCAACTGCGGCATGGTAAACCTGAACGGTAAAAAGGAGAAATTTATTCAGGGCATGATTGATAATGCAGGATGGACTAAGGAACAGGCTGAAATACAGTTTAATAACTATGCTCCACTGTTCGAGCTGGGCAACTCCATCGATTTTATCCTTCAGGAGGCACAGAGACTGCGCACACGCTATCCCGGCGTTATTGTTGCCCCGCTCTATTTCATTATTGGCGAGCGTCCGCTATATTTTATAGAAGAGTAGTATTGATATGATTTTTGATTTCAGGCTAAAGGTTTTTCAGAATGTGGCCGAGAACCTTAGCTTTACAAAGGCCTCGAAGTTGCTTCTGATATCTCAGCCTGCCGTCACCCGTCATATTAATGAACTGGAAACCCAGTTGGGAGTGAGGCTTTTCAAGAGGCTTGGCAACAGCATCGAACTAACTGCCGAGGGTGAGTTGCTGTTGGCTCATTCGCGACGCATTTTCCAGCAACATCGCCAATTTGAAGAGGATCTCGGCAAGATGCATAATGTGGATAGCGGCTCGTTGATTATGGGTGCCAGCACCAGCATTTCGCAATATGTGATTCCCGGAATTCTGGCACGCTTCAAGAAGAGATATCCTTCCGTTGAGGTGCAGATGTATAGCGGTAATACCGATAATATTGAGCAGATGTTGCTCGACGAACAGATTGATTTTGGTATTATTGAGGGAAACTCCAACTTGGTACAGATTCATTATGAGAAATTTGTTGATGATGAAATTGTCCTGGTTGCCCGCCCCGGCAATAAAACATTTAAAAATCAGGAGGTAAACCTTCAGCAACTAAAAGAACTGCCCATTGTTGTACGTGAGTCTGGAAGTGGTACTTTAAACGTTATAGATGAGGTACTTATGAAACATGGCATATCATTGTCTTCGCTTAATGTTGAAATACGTATCGGTTCCACGGAAGGCATTAAACAGTATGTGCAAAACTCCGATGCCGCAGCATTTTTGTCCATTCACACCATTGGGCGCGAACTTATGTCTAATCAGCTTATGATTATTGATATTGCTGATTTTGAGATTGTTCGTACATTTCAGTTTATATCGCTACATGGTCGCATGTCGCATCTTAGCTCTATATTTCGCTCTTTTGCACTTCAGCAGTATAACAAATAGTTATAGCCTACTACTTTTTTCTATTGGCGAGTGATTATCTGCTTATCTATTTTTGCTTCAAAATATAGATATGACAAATAGAATAACAATACAAGGTAGAGGCAAAAGCTTGGTGTATGTATTACTCTTTATTTTGTGCTTTACTCCTTTGGTTTCCACGCCTTTGGCATTTCTTTTAGGTATGGCTTTTGCACTTGTTTTAGGTAATCCTTTTCCAGGATATTCGCAATTTACAACCGGTTGGTTGCTCAAGGCTTCGGTTGTTGGGCTTGGTTTTGGTATGAATGCCAATGCGGCGGCAGCTGTTAGCCGTGATGGATTGCCTCTAACGATTATAACAATATCTGTTACTCTTCTTCTTGGTTTTTTAGTGGGCGGTAAACTGAAAATGCCACGTCGCACCTCGCATTTGGTTGCCTCGGGAACTGCTATTTGTGGCGGAAGTGCCATAGCTGCCATTGCGCCTGTGGTGAAGGCCAGTGATGAAGAGATTTCGGTATCACTGATAACGGTGTTTCTTCTCAACTCATTGGCACTCATGCTTTTCCCTGTTATAGGCCATCTGCTTAATATGAGTCAGCACGACTTCGGCCTTTGGAGCGCTATTGCCATTCACGATACCAGTTCTGTTGTAGGAGCGGCCAAAGCCTATGGAAATGAGGCATTAAGCGTGGCTGTTACCGTTAAGTTGGCCCGTTCGTTATGGATTATCCCGGTTTCTATTATCTCGATGTTTATATTTAAGGGTGATAAGGATAAAATCGGATTCCCATATTTTGTTGCTTTTTTCGTGCTGGCTATGATGTGCAACACTCTATGGCCATCATTCACCTCGCTTTTCAATTCTGAAGTTGTTACCGTATCGCGCATGGGACTGTCGGCATCTCTTTTTCTCATCGGCTCTTCCTTGTCGGTATCCAAATTGAAATCGGCCGGCTGGAAACCGCTTACACTCGGCGTTGTGCTGTGGATTGCAGTATCGGTAATCTCGCTTTTAGCAATTCTTTTTATGGTGTAAGTTTACTTTAACTCCCTTAATGGTTAATTTATCATGATACGTTATAACAAAAAAGGTGTCACATAACTGCAACACCTTCAATATCTAATAAGAAAATCAGCTTTCAAAAAGCCTTCAGACTCATATCCAGGCTTTTAATATGATGTGTAAGCGCACCCACCGAAATGTAATCCACGCCACACTCAGCATAATCGCGCAAAGTGTCGATGGTAATTCCGCCCGATGATTCGGTTTCATAACGCCCGCCAATCATCTCAACAGCTTTATGTGTTGTGGTAATATCAAAATTATCGAGCATGATGCGATGCACGCCGCCAGTTTCTATCACCTCTTTAAGTTCATTAAGATTACGAACTTCAATCTCAATTTTCAAGTCCTTCCCTGTGTCTGCAAGATATTTATTTGCATTGTTAATTGCGTTTTTTATTCCTCCGGCATAATCCACATGGTTATCCTTCAACATAATCATGTCATAAAGCCCTATCCGGTGATTTACGCCACCACCAAGTTTGACGGCCATCTTCTCTAAGATGCGCATTCCCGGAGTAGTTTTGCGAGTGTCAAGCACCTTGGTTTTCAGTCCGTTAAGTTTAGCGCAATACTCGTCAGTTTTTGTGGCTATTCCGCTCATTCTCTGCATTATGTTGAGCATCAATCGTTCTGCCTTCAATATCGAATGTACTCTTCCGGATACAGTGAATGCTATATCTCCTTTTTTTACCCGGCTGCCATCTTTTATTAACTGATTGAATATTATGCCTTTATCGAGATGTGCAAACACCTGCTTGCCAATTTCAATGCCGGCAATTATACCATCTTCTTTTACAATAAGTTGTGCTTTGCCCATGGCGTCGGCAGGGATGCACGATAGTGACGAATGATCGCCATCGCCCACATCCTCTCTAAAGGCATTCTCTATAAAGTTGCTGAATTCCTGAGTGTTAATCATCTTGTTTTTCAATTCTTAGTTGATGGATTATGGTTTTTCTATCTGATGATTTAGTAAGAAAATAGACTCTGTAATTTTCATTACGTCCACTTAACGCACCTATCACATATGATGCATTATCACGTGTTCCCTCATGAATAATTTTAAAATCCTGAGGATTGGCCATTGCAAAAAAGTCGCGCACAACCATTTCTGCCTGGCTACGGTTGTAAATGCCTGACTTACCTGGTAGTACCAGCTCTACATTATCGTTGAATGCTGCCGAAAGTGTAGAGGCATCACCATTTTGTGTAGCTCTAATCAGATGTTGAGGAAAACTACTTTGTGCTACGCCTAACTGCGTAAGCATCAGAAATATAATTGTTATGTAGGGTAAAAATTTTCTCATATGCCTTGAATTTCTGGAATGGTGAAAATAAAACTAAATATTGTTTAAACCAAAAAACAAAATAACCTTTGTGAATTAAATTACTTCAAAAACCGCACCAAGCTGGCTTGCTTTTTGTAAATTAAACTTTAAAGGAAACATAATTCTGTTTTTTTGGAGTAGTTTATTATCTTTATTTTTCTAATTAGTGGTTTGATATTGTGAAAATTGTACTGCTTGTAATAGGTAAAACCGACGATTCTTATCTCCAGGAGGGGATTGCCAACTATGTGGGGAGGCTTATACACTACGTGCCGTTTGAGCTGAAGGTGATGCCGGATGTGCGACGCAGTAAAGGAGTAACGCCCGAACATCAGAAAAAAATGGAAGGTACCATTATTATGCAACAACTACAGGCAGGTGACGAAGTTATGTTGCTCGATGAGAAGGGTAAGCAATTCACTTCCAGGAAGTTCTCGGAATTAATCGATAAGAAAATGGTTGCCGGTCTCAAGAGGCTTGTTTTTGTGGTAGGCGGCCCATATGGTTTTAGTAACGAAATATATGAACGTGCCAATGGGCTCATTTCGCTCTCATCTATGACTTTCTCACATCAAATGGTGCGACTGATTTTTGTAGAGCAACTATATAGAGCTATGACCATATTAAAGGGTGAACCATATCATCATGATTGATAATATATAATATTTGACTGTTTATGACTAATAACGACAACATAAGGTTTGTGCCTCTTAGGGTTATGCTACCATTTCTGTTGGCGTTCTTGTTCTATGGTGTTCATTCATATTATAATAATCAAGATAATAAAAGTTCAGCTTTAAATTTTAATCTTGTTCATTTTGAGGATGTTCTGCATAATCATCAACGTGTTATGGCATCCACTCTAAAACAGATAACCTATAGAGCCGGTCATAGTGATGGACACTATAGTTCATGTATTGATGGTAAAAAAGATTTACAATATTCGTACTATCTTTTTAATAACGATTCGTTGGTTACATGGCGCAATGCCGCGGTAGCTCCCGATTCGCTTGTTAATTTTAAAAAACCATCAGTTGCTCTCTTTCCCAATGGCTGGTATTTGGTGCAGCCCATGATAGTAGATTCTATAAAGGCATACGGATTGTTTTGTATAAAAAATAGTTATGCCTATGAAAATGAGTATCTTTTCGAGTCTTTTAATAGTTCGTTTAATATATCTTCAATACCCGATATAGTATCTTCACCCATTAATGATGGATTTCAAGTAAGAGATGCAGAAGGCAATTTCCTTATGTCGCTTCGTTTTAATGAACTAAAACCTCTTTGGAGTTCAAATACCGGAATCGGTTTAATAGCCTTTTTCTTATTTGTTATATCGCTTGTAATCTTCATTGGCAATGCATTGCGTTTTTATGTGCTTTCATTATCAAAGAGTTATACTCTTCTTCTAGGATTTCTGCTACTGCTCATAACGTATATTTCTCTATTGTCGGTTCGTTTTTCATCAGCAATACTAAGCTATTCATTGATGTCTCCATCTGCATTTGCCCTCTCTTGGTGGATGCCGTCTTTAGGATTTTTGTTAATATTGTCATTTTTTATATTCATTTGGGGGTATTGGTTCTATAGCTTTTTCGATGGTTTTATTTTCTCGTTCCTGGTATCTTCTGATACCAAAAAAATAGTAAAGGTATCGTTAAGTTTGCTCATGAGTGGACTGTTTTATGCCATTATTCATATCGCTATCTCTTTGCTGGTCAACAATTCGCGAGATCTTTCTTTCTATGTAGAACCTATTGATTTTTCGTGGGTTATGTTGAGTAAGTTGCTTATTTTCTGCTTCCTCATATTCTCCTTTATTCTTGTTACCGATAAGCTTACATCTCTATTAGTATCAGAGGTGAGTGCTAGGCTCTCTCTAACTTTTTCTGTAGCATTGGGAGCTGCTGCTATTATTCTTTTGATTGTATTTGTAAATTCGTTTTTAATTATTTCTGCTGTTTCTTTCTTTGTAGTTTTTATTATTGTCCTTACTGTTAAACAGCGAAATGTCCATTCTCTTAACTATGGACTAATTGTATCTCTCGTTTTCCTATTCTCAATAAGTGTTGTATTACGTATTTCATATCTCACTAAGGCTAAAGAGAGCTCCAATAGGTCATTACTTATTCAGAATCTCTCATTCAAATTGATGCGTGAAGATGATCCTGTTGCAGAGATGTTCCTGCTTCAGTTGGAGAATAGTATAATTTCCGATAAGTTTATTTCTGATAATATTTCTTCTGAAATAATTGAAACAACGGCTATAGGTGAATATTTACGTAAAAACTATTTCGAAGGCTACTTTTCGCGTTATGACCTTCAGGTTATTCCTTGTCGCCCCGAGAGTGAACTTAATGTAACCGGGCATAATTTAACTTATAATTGTTACTCCTTTTTTCAATCGATGCTATATGACATTGGCTCACGATTATCGCCCACCTCTTCCTTTTACTTTCTTCGTGATGGAGATGGATTGTCAACCTATTTTGGTCAGTTCCAATATGTTGATTCTGTCTCTGGTGATGAATCTCATCTTTATCTTGAAATAAATTCCAAACCATATTTTGTAGGAATGGGTTATCCCGAATTGCTTATAAATAAGAGAGATAGGTTGAATATCGAGCAGTATGGCGGTTATTCTTATGGTAAGTATGTTAACGGTAAGTTGGTGTCGCGATTTGGAGATTTTGAATATCACCTATCCGACCAATGGATTGGGGATAATCGTGGTGACTATGCTTTCTTTGATAAGGATGGGTACTCGCACCTTCTGTTTCATTCCGGTAATAATCAGTTTGTGGTACTTAGTTATCCTCTGCTTACCTTTAAGCAGCTCACATCCAATTTTTCACTTGTCTTCATTGTAACTCTTGTATTTGTTACAATTCTTTATCTATTAACCACCAAAACGTTTGGTGCCAATCTTCGTCATATCTCCATTCAAGAGAGAATACGGTTCTCTTTCGTAGGTATTCTTATCGTTCTGCTCATCGCAATGTGTGGAGTTACTTTAATGGCCACCCTTCGCGATTTTGAAAATGGAAATAACAATCTAATATCTCAAAAACTCAACTCTGTAATTATTGATTTACAGCATGTTATTGGTAAGGAATCAGCTCTTGGTGCCGATGATTACGACTATCTTAACCAGCAGCTTCAAAAATCGTCAAATGTCTTTTTTACCGATATAAATCTATATGGTGTTGATGGTCGTTTGCTGGGTACTTCCCGTTCCGAGCTTTTCTCAAAGGGAGTAGTGTCGCCACTTATGAGTAATACCGCCTTTTGTGCCATAGCTCATAACGAAACTATGCAGTATATACATAGCGAAAAAATTGGTACATTACAGTTTCTATCAGGATATGCACCGTTTTATAATTATGATAATCAGTTGATTGGGTATGTTAATATTCCATATTTTGTAGGTACGCGTGCTCTTCATCAGCAATTATCGGCTGTGTTGGTTACTATTTTAAGCACATACCTGTTTTTTATATTATTCGCTGTTGTAGTTGCCATCTTCTTTTCAAGGCGCATTGCAGCCCCTCTTATAGCTATACGCGAAAATATTAAAGGGGTGGAGCTAGGAAAGCAGAATGCTAAAATTAAATATTCGGGTGGTGATGAGATTGGCGATTTAGTGATCGAATATAATCGTATGCTCGATGAATTGGCTGTTAGTGCCGAAAAACTTGCAATGTCAGAGCGGGAGTCAACCTGGCGCGAAATGGCCAAACAAGTTGCTCATGAAATCAATAACCCACTTACTCCCATGAAGTTAAGTGTGCAGTATCTTCAAAAGGCATGGGATGATCAACGTGCCGACTATAGCAGCTATATGAGTAGGGTTACTGATACTCTGATTGAACAGATCGACCAGTTATCGATTATTGCCTCCGAATTTTCGGCCTTTGCCAAAATGCCGGCTATGAATCTTCATCATATCAATCTTGTGGAAAAGCTTAAGCGGTCAGTACTATTATTTAGTCAGGAAACTGATGTTGAGATTTCATTCAATGCCAATGGTGTCGATGAGTTGATGATATATGCTGATGGAGAACAATTAGGGAGCGTGTTTAATAATCTACTTAAAAATGCGGTTCAGTCTATCGGTAATAATGGAAATGGCCATATAGATGTATCGTTGGATGTATCCTCCAATAAAGCAGTAATCGCCATTGAAGATAACGGTCAGGGAATAGATCCCGGAATACGCGAAAAGATTTTCAAGCCAAATTTCTCCACTAAATCCACAGGGATGGGTATCGGGTTAGCTATAGTAAAAAATATTGTTACTAGCCTTAATGGCAAAATATGGTTTGATACCGCGCTAGGAAAAGGCTCCACATTCTATATCTCGCTACCTCTTTTCAATAGAGATAAGAGCTAGCGTTACTCTATATTTAGGTCTTCACTTTCTTCAATTTTTACCACTTCGGCTGTGGTCCATTCGTCAGCAAGTCTTCTGCCTGTATTCAAAAACTGTATAATATCAATAATGTTGATTATTGGAATTAGAATAACCAGACTCCTAATAATCGATTTTTCAATTTGAATTCTAGATTTCACCTCTTTTGATGTTAAGTCTATTACCGATAATTTGTAAATATGTTTACCAAAACTACCATAATTAGTGAATGGTAATGAGTCCTTCAAAAGAAAATATAATAGTCCTGCTATCCACCCTATAACCGGTATTATGTTTAGAATCAGGCATATGGTTATGTCGAGGGCAAATGCTACTATTCGCTCTATAATCAGCGGATTGGTGAGATTGTTTTTGATATTGATAAACTGCATGCTCAGTTTGTTTTGTACAAAAGTAGTAAACAATGTGCAGTGAGTCAATAGCTTGATGTAAAATAAAAAGAGCCCCGTAAAAGGCTCTTTAATAATTATTTTGATTTGCTGCGCATCACAATTGAGATGGGTACACCTTCAAAATTCCATTTTTCTCGTATCTTATTCTCTAAGAATCGTTTGTATGGATCTTTTACATACTGCGGCAAGTTGCAGAAGAATGCAAAAGTAGGAGTGGGGGTGGGTAACTGTGTGATATACTTTATTTTAATGTACTTACCTTTGGTTGCCGGTGGCGGAAAATTCTCTATCAGGGGCAATAGGTAGTCGTTAAGTTGCGAGGTGGTTACCTTGCGTTTCATATTCTCATACACCTCCACTGCTTTCTCCAATGCTTTGTGTATTCTCTGCTTGGTTACTGCCGATGTGAAAATGATAGGAAAATCGGTATATGGAGCCACTTCGTTTCTTATAGTCTCCTCATATTTCTTGGTCGAAGTGTGGTCTTTTTCAATTAAATCCCACTTGTTCACAAGCACCACAATCCCTTTCTTGTTTCGCTCAATCAGGTTGAATATCTTCTGATCCTGCCCTTCAAATCCTCTGGTGGCATCAATCATCAGCAGGCATACATCCGAGTTTTCTATTGCTCTCACGGCACGCATCACCGAGTAAAACTCAAGATCTTCTTTAACCTTGGTTTTTTTGCGTAATCCGGCTGTGTCAACAAGGAAGAAATCGTGTCCGAATTTATTGTATCTTGTAAATATAGCATCGCGCGTGGTGCCCGATATTGGAGTTACAATATTTCTCTCTTCGCCTATAAATGCATTTATTATTGATGATTTTCCGGCGTTGGGGCGACCCACAATTGTAAATTTAGGAAGGTCTATCTCCTCTTCCTGAGGTTTTTCAGGTAATATTTCAATTAAATGATCCAAAAGCTCACCTGTTCCCGATCCATTTATCGACGATATAGGGAAAAGATCCTCAATGCCAAGTGAATAAAACTCACCCATGTAGGCTCGTCTTTCGTTGGTATCTACCTTATTTACAACTACTATTGTCTTTTTATTGCTTCTTCTAAGATGACTGGCAATCATTGAGTCGTAATCGGTTACGCCCGTTGTTACATCAACCACAAAAAGAATGGCATCAGCCTCCTCAATTGCAATCATCACCTGCTTACGAATCTCATCCTCAAAAATATCGTCAGAATTTACCGAATATCCTCCCGTGTCAATTATCGAGAAGTCCTTGTCATTCCAGTACGACTTTCCATAAAGCCGGTCTCTGGTAACGCCTGCAACTTCATCTACTATGGCTTGCCTCGACTTTGTAAGACGATTGAAAAGTGTTGACTTACCCACGTTGGGCCGTCCTACTATGGCTATTATGTTTCCCATTATATTTCTTTATAAATTAGATGCTTATTTGTTTTTTTGGGGCGCAAATATAACTATTTCTGATGATTTAGTTACATCTTTATTTAGGATCGTAACCAAACTGCTTCAAAATTTTATCCTTATCGCGCCAATCCTTAGTTACTTTAACATACAGATGCAGAAAAACGCTCTTTTGTAAAAACTGCTCTATATCTTTACGAGCCTCAGTTCCCACTTTTTTTAATGCCTTGCCCTGATGCCCTATTATAATGCCCTTCTGCGAGTCGCGCGCCACATGTATTACTGCACGTATTTCGGCTCTGGTTTCCCCTTCGTTAAACTCCTCAACTTCAACCTCTACCGAATATGGAATCTCTTTCTGATAGTTCAGTAATATCTTTTCTCTGATGATTTCTGTTACAAAAAAACGCTCCGGCTTATCGGTAAGTGCATCTTTAGGGAAATATGGTTCCGACTCGGGCAGGAGCTCAACAATACGTTTTGTAATCAATTCGGTATTGAAATTATGCAGTGCCGATATGGGAAGTATCTCGGCTTGTGGCAACTCCTGCGACCAGTATTGAACCAGCTCTTCTAACTTAGCCTGGTCGGTAAGGTCTATTTTATTGATAACCAGCAATACCGGCGATTCTATTTTTTTTATTGCAGAAACAAAATCGTCATATTTATCTGGTTTTTCTACCGTGTCGGTTATATATAACAGTACATCAGCGTCATACAGAGCGCCTTGTGAGAACTTAAGCATCGACTCCTGAAGTCGGTAGTTGGGTTTTAGCACTCCCGGAGTGTCAGAATATACAATTTGGTAATCGGGTTCATTCACAATTCCGAATATCCGGTGCCTGGTAGTTTGGGCTTTTGATGTTATTATTGATAGCCTCTCACCAACCAATTTATTGGATAGTGTTGATTTCCCCACATTGGGGTTCCCCACAATATTTACAAAACCTGCTTTGTGCGCCATTTTGTGTTAACTTAAATTTTAGGATGCAAAGATACAATATTATATGCATACTTGCATTTGTATTATGCCGATACATTAATATAATTATCTCTTTTTGGTTAATAATGTTTTGAGAGATGCGATATGATATTTTTTTCTGATTGTAATAAGCTGATTATTAGTGATGTGCTAAATATATTAGTTTTTTATGATTGATATATTTGGATAAAAGAAAAATAGATTGTACTTTTGTAGTTCCCGCTTGTGAAAAAGTTCACATGTTTTAATAAGGCGAAAGCCGATATTTGTAACGGGAGTTTCACATGGTGCAAAACAGATTTTGCGAGCCTTGAAAAAATATTTTTCAAAAACTCTCAAAAAAATTTGGAGTGGAAAAAACATTCCCTA
>CAZWOA010000087.1:0-11880 GCA_964635545.1 uncultured Marinilabiliaceae bacterium | reverse complement strand
TGCTTTACCGATAATGGCCATTATAAACTACTGAAATAAAAATATAATTATAAATGATTAAAAATGTAATAAAACACACCCCATTTACGTTATATTTAGCATGAGCTACAGATATCCAAAATATGAAAAAACAATAAGCGGAATATACCTTATTTCGGAATTGATTCTGATTACGGCCATCCTACTCATCTTGCTGAAACTCAACATATATACAGCAGTCACACTATCGGCAACAGTGACACTAATTATGTTCCTACTGGGCGACTACACCGACATACCGTCACGTTACTGGGGTCAAAACGCCATAATGGTACTGATACACATACCAATAGCGGTTCTCATATATTTCATCATATATGCATGCTATAACCATGGTAACATATTAATGCCAAAATTCAAATTTTTCACATATATCACCATTGATATAATGATAGGTATAACCATTCTGCGAACCGCATTTAACATCTACAGTAATTATCAGTTTACAAAAGGGCGTTGGTACTACAACCGTATAATAGTAACCTCCGACAACAATTATTCTAAAGAGCTGTCGAACATCGACAACAAGATGCTGAACAACCACTTCTCTTATATCAATATTGACGAAAACAATGGGCACACCATTAATACGATTGCCAGCAGTATTATAGCCGGTGAAGTGGATGAGATATTTTGGGCCATTGATGCCACCACCCGAGACCTACCTCCGGTGATACTTCATAATGCCATAGAAAAAGGCGTGGTAATAAAGCAATTATCCAGCGAAGCACTTATAATACTTGGCACCGCATCTCTACACCGTCCCAACTACAATATGCTGCTTCAATATAAGAAAAAAGACCTGCTGCCTTGGGAAAGTGCTGCCAAATGGCTAACCGATAAAATACTATCAATCATAGGCCTTTTAATATCTCTACCGTTTATTCCATTTATAATTGCATCGATTAAACACACATCCGAAGGACCTATTTTCTATATTCAGGATAGAATAGGAAAGAATCGCAAGCCATTCAAGATTCTTAAGTTCCGCACAATGTATATAGATGCCGAGAAAGATGGACCCGCATTATCATCGGCCAATGATGAGAGAATAACACCCACCGGACGATTCCTGCGTAAATGGCGCATAGATGAGATACCCCAATTCCTGAATGTGCTACGCGGAGAAATGTCGCTCGTGGGACCACGCCCCGAACGGGAGCACTACATCAATATAATAAAGGAGCAAACACCACATATTATTAACTACCTAACCGTGAAACCGGGAATAACATCGCTGGGAATGGTTAAATTTGGCTATGCCGAAAATATTGAGGAGATGAGACGACGCTTCAAGTACGATCTCTATTACATCAATAACCGCTCCTACTATCTCGACTTGAAAATAATAGCACTCACACTCAATACCCTAGTGAGTGGACGAGGAAAATAGCCTAATAATCAGGGTCTATATCTCGATTTTAAAAGTATCTGCTGTGCATCACTATTCTGAAACAGGTCATTAAGAGTTAGCGATTCATCCTGATTCATATAATCGCGCACAATATTATAGGCATTATAGAGCAACGCTTTACCCGGAGACTCCTGTCCAAAGAACGAAGTGAACGGCGCCTCACCTATAAACTTCTGTGCATCAAGCCTATTAGTGCCATAAAGATACTTATTTTCAATAACATACGACCACATCTGCCCCTCAAACTTACGGCACCATTTAAGTTGCTCTTCTGTGAAATCGAAAAGTAATGTTTCGGGTATTCCCGGCATCATGCTTTTAATTCCGTAAAGAACCTTGCCCTGATACATCATAAGATTGAGCAATGCTTCGCTATCACTGCCATCGGGCAGCCAGGCGTAGAACATTGCCTTAACCACATCGGGCACTATTTTTTGTGGTTTCATGGCACCACGCAGGTATGCAGGCGTTTCAAGCCACGCATAAAAACGGCAATCTCCACCCAGATACTTCTCAATGCTAACACTCACAAAAGCCGAATCGATAAATATTGATTGGTTAAAGCCTGAAATATGCAGATACACATCGGGAGTGGGCACCTCCGGAAAATGGTATTTGAAATATCGGAATGCCTTATCTAAATCCTTCTTCAAATCGGGATAGCCATTCACCATTGAGTCGCAAGCGGCAAGCACCTCCTTATTTGGCTCATAATCAACAAATTGCAACAAATTATCATTGTAATCATCAGAATTAACCGAGCCTACTTTAATAACCTGGCTACTGTATAAATCAAGATAATCGCCATAACGACTCTTCAACTCGTCTATTTGCTGATGTGCACTATCGCCGCTAATAGAAAACAAATCGCGATAGAAAGGCACCACCTTAACATCACTATTGATATGCGAAACATTGGGATAACGGATATCCCCGCCACATGCAGATAACATCAGCACTAACAACGAAAAATATAATAGCCGGTCCATCTCTGTTGAAACATTTAAAATTAAGGCTTGAAAATAGACAAAACAGAAATAAAAAACCAGACCATTGAGATATTTAAAGTAATAAAAATGAATTATGGAGGATAAAAATCATCAACCGAACAATAAAACAGCATCAAATTAGTATGTTTGTATTTAAATTAAGCATCATATATAAGCAGTTATAAACAAACACCGCAGTAACAAAACACAAACACAAAAAAATGAGACAAATAATAGTTATAGTATCCATACTGATAATTAGCATCAACACCATGGCCCAAATGGCAGAAACCAGACTGGGGTTCACGCTTTCACCACAAATATCATGGCTTATGAGCGACCACGATAGAGTATCGTCTAATGGCGTGATGGCAGGATACAACTTCGGATTGATAATAGACCACCATTTTAGTACAAATTATGCACTATCCACAGGATTTCTAATTAACACCACGGGTGGCAAACTCGACTATAAAGATGGCACAAACGTAACCATAGGAGGCACTGCCTATCCCGATATCCATAAACTAACATACCGACTGAAATACATTGACGTACCCCTTGGGCTGAAACTAATTACCAACCAGGTTAATCGCAATAAGTTTTACCTGCAAATGGGGCTAAACAGTCAGTTTTCAATTAAAACCAACGATGGCAATGGCAAAAGTATAAATGATGAAGTTCGTTTCTACAATATCGGTTACCATCTCGGTGGCGGAACCGAGTACTCATTGGGGGGTGACCTGTTTTTAAGTGTGGGACTTCATTTCAACAGTACTTTTAATGATATTACAAGCAATAAAACCTATGGAGATAGAACTATTTTGCGTAAATTTATAGTCTCTACCTCATTAATGTTTTAATTAGTAACACACTCACCATGAAGATAGCACTGATTCAGCAAAACTACCACATTGGCAATTTCAACAGCAACATACAAAAAATTGAAGAGGCAGTAACACGAGCCAAACAAGCCGGCGCCAACCTTGTTGTTACCTCCGAACTGTCGGTGTGTGGACACTTCCCGTTTGACCTCCTTGACAGAAAAAAGTTTATATTCGATTGCAACCAAGCCGCAACCCAACTAAAAGAGGCATCCGAAGGAATTACAATGGTGGTGGGTGCTCCATCTTCGCAAAACGAAAACTCACAACTGCACAACTCTGCATATGTATTCAGCAATGGCACATTAACAATGCAAGCCGACAAGGCGACCCTCGATAACCGAAGCATGTTCAACGAGTTGCGCCACTTTACACCCGGCAGCGGACCGAAAGTTGCAACCATAGCAGGCGTTAAAGTTGCCATTGCCGTTGGTGGCGACATCAACATGCATCAACAGATTAAAGATACTGATGCCCAGCTTATTATAAATTGCACCGCAACACCTTTTGCACATAACAACACAACTTATATTGATGATGCCCGTAACGCAGCAAAAACACTAAGCACACCAGTAATATTGGTGAATCAAGTAGGTGCCAATACCGACCTTATATACGAAGGCGCATCGATGGTGATAAATGCCAAAGGCGAAACAACCGTTCAGCTGGCATCCTTCGAAGAGGATTTCGCAATAATCTCTTTGGATGATATTACAAAAAGCGCCCCTATACAGATCGAAAACAAAAAAATAGCAAAGATTCATGATGCGTTGGTGTGTGGCATAAAAGATTATTTTGCCAAAAGCGGATTACGCAGCGCCACATTAGGGCTAAGCGGAGGCATCGACTCGGCAATAGTGCTGGCATTAGCCGAAAAGGCATTGGGCGCCGACCGTGTAAAGGTGCTTCTACTTCCCAGCAAGCACTCATCATCGCACTCAATTACCGATGCCCTAAAACTGGCTCAAAACTTAAATATTGAGTATGAGATAGTTCCCATAAAAGAGATTACCAACAGCATAGAAGAGACACTTGCGCCACTATTTGAAAACACCAAAGCCGATGTAACCGAAGAGAATATACAGGCACGCACAAGAGGGTTGTTGCTGATGGCATTTTCCAATAAATTCGGACATATATTACTGAACACCTCCAACAAAAGTGAGGCGGCGGTGGGCTATGGCACCCTCTACGGCGACATGTGCGGTGGCCTGGCTGTGATTGCCGACGTGTATAAAACCGAGATTTATGAACTGGCACATTACATTAACCGCGATAAAGAGATAATACCCAATCACACAATAACAAAAGTGCCAAGCGCCGAGCTACGTCCCGACCAGAAGGACAGCGACTCGCTACCCGACTACAAAATTCTTGATGATATTCTATACCGATATATCGAACTAAACCAAAGTGCAGATGATATTATCAACGCCGGTCATGATGCAGATACCGTAAATAGGGCTATAAAACTGGTTAACATCAATGAGCACAAGCGGTTTCAAGCAGCTCCGGCATTAAGGGTTTCATCAACTCATTTTGGAACAGGACGAACATTACCAATAGTTGCGAAACAGTAGAATGAATAATTCTACATTTCATGATAATTCTCAATTTGTTTATTGAACTAAATTTTTTAAATTTGCTGTTTGAAAACAATGTTGTAAAACATACTTTGGGTAATGGTAATAAAGAAGAAATCAGCAGATAAAACACCTACAATACGTGATATACCGCAGGTTTTCAATGCGCTCACCGAAGAGCAGCAGGAGTATTTGCTGAAAAATCATACAACTCTTAGCTTTAAGCGAAACGAGATTATTTACCAGGAAGGCGAACGCCCCACAGGGCTGCTCTGTCTTGCTTCGGGCAAGGTAAAGGTATTTAAAGAGGGCGTAGGCGGTCGCGACCAGATTGTGCGCCTTGCAAGTCCTCCGGGTTTCATAGGCTATAGAGCGCTATTTGCCGAAGAGAATCATATAGCATCGGCAGTAGTGATTGAGCCATGCACCATTTTCCACATCTCGCGCGAGGTGCTTTACCACCTTTTGGAGAATAACAATAAATTCTGCATTAACATCATAAAGTCGTTTGCATCCGAGCTCGGTTTCAGCCGTTTCAGAAGTGTTACGCTCACTCAGAAGCACATCAGGGGCCGGCTTGCCGAAAGCCTTATCGTGCTGCGCGATATATACGGATATGAGGATGACGGCATGACCCTCAACATATTCCTGTCGCGCGAGGACCTTGCCAACTTCAGTAACATGACCACCTCAAATGCTATACGAACGCTATCGACCTTTGTTAATGAAAAGGTAATTTCTGTTGATGGACGAATAATCAAAATCCTGAACGAACAGACGCTGGAGAGAATATCGAGACTGGGTTGATGGAGGTAATTAAAAACTAAGAACCACCATAAAATATAGAACGCCCCCCTAATATGCTGTCAAAAAAGACGCGACAGGGAAGCTTATTTTTTTAAATTATGTATCATCAACCTTCTACAGCAGCATAGAACTAAAATGGCTCATACCATTATTGGATTTAAGTTTCGTATGTCCCTTTTAGATAGCTTGGCTAAGAGGTTTGAAATTTATGCCTTTTGTAAGTATCTCATTAACCAATAACTAACCTTTTCACTTGTAGTAAAAAAGCCATGTATCTCCTAAAGTATTGTAGTACTATATATTTGTAGCATATTTATTTTTTGCCCGGCAACTTAAATTAGTTTTCGTCAACGCTTCAATGCCTTCGACTAATGAAAGTTGATTACGAACTCTGGTACTCACTCATAAAAATATATACGCTTCACACGGCGGCCAATGCCGGTTAGAACCTCGTAAGGTATGGTACCAACACTTTTGGCCATTTCCCATACAGGATAATCATCGCCAAACACGATAACCTCATCGCCCTCGGCAGCATCAACACCAGTGAGGTCAATCATGCACATATCCATGCACACATTGCCAATTATAGGAACCATCTTACCGCCCACCAGTAGCGACCCCACACCATTGCTGAGTCGCCTGTCGAGGCCATCGGCATAGCCCACAGGCACAACGCCAATCCTGGCATCCGACTTAACAACCCATTTACGGCTGTAGCCCACACTCTCACCCGCCGGAACGGTCTTAATTTGTGATATATACGATTTTAAAGTTGCCACATTACGCAGCTTATCCGAGTCATTGGCCGAAATTCCATAAAGACCGATGCCCACTCGCACCATCTCAAATTGTGCTTCGGGGAAGCGCTCAATGCCGGCCGAATTAAGGATGTGACGCAAAAAACCGTTGCCTGCCACAGTTGCAATGCGGCTACATGCTGACTGGAAACGCTCTATTTGCAGTGCCGTAAAATCATCATGCACAGCATCATCAGTGCCAACCAGGTGCGAAAACACACTTTTAACATACAGGTTGGAGTGTTTTTTCAACTCATCAACCAACTCATCCATTTGATATGGCAGAAAACCAAGCCTATACATGCCTGTATCAATCTTTATATGTATGGCAGCACCATTGAGTCCCTGCCTGCGCACCGCCCTGGCATATTCGCGCAACATATCCACGCTATATATCTCAGGCTCAAGATCATAATCGAGCATCATACCAAAACTGCGCACATCAGGATTCATAACTATAATAGGCATAGTGATGCCGGCTTCACGCATGTCATAGCCCTCATCGGCAAAGGCAACACCCAGATAATCAACCTTTTGATGCTGCATTAAACTTGCAATTTCATACGACCCGCTACCATAGGAGAACGCTTTAAGCATCGCCAATATTTTTGTATCTCCGCGCAGGCTTCGCCGCACATAGCTTACATTATCGGCCAGCGCATTGAGGTTAATCTCCATCACCGTGCGGTGTCGTTTCTGCTCAAGCATCTCCACAATGCGCTCAAAAGCAAAAGTGCGCGCACCTTTCAGCAGTATCGCTTCATTATGAAAATCGCTCATCGACATTTCTGCAAGGAACTGACTTGTAGAGTTGAAAAAACGTCCATCAGCCACCCTGCCATCCAACGATGCAGTAATAGACTTACCAATACCGATAATGCGCTTCACACCTTTCTCTTCGGCCAGGCTAAGCACTTTGGAATAAAGCTCATCATCAGTAATGCCCGACTGATAAATATCCGACAATATTAGAGTGGGTTGAAGTCCCTTCTTATTTCCCTGTTGATGAAGAAAATCGAGAGCTATCTCCAGCGAACTTAAATCATTATTATAGGCATCATCAATAATAAGGCAATTGTTATGCCCCTCCTTCTGTTCGAGCCTCATGCCAACAGCCTCAAGAGTGCCACATCTATCAATCACTTTCGATTGTGCAACGCCTTTATACAAGGCATAGCACACCGCCTGAAGAGCATTCTCGATGGATGCGGCATCGCTAAACGGTATAGTGAGTTTTAAATTATTACCTCTAAAATTGCAATTCACAACCGATTGTCCCTGCTCATTGTCGCACGTAATTATCTGCAATACAGCATCATCACTCCTACCCCACGAAACGAGTATTTTATCAGCATAAGAACTACGCACGACATTTGCAACCACCTCATTATCAGCATTAAAGAAGATAATTGAAGCATTTTTGCAAAGAATAAGTTTTTCGGCAAGTTTTTCCTCTATAGATTTGAAATTCTCCTGATGTGCAGGCCCTATATGAGTGATAATCACATCATTGGGAGCGATCATCTTTTCAAGTTTTTCCATCTCGCCCCTGCGCGATATGCCCGCCTCAATAATTCCCAATTGAGTATCGCCAGCAAGTTGCCATAATGATAGTGGCACACCAACCTGACTATTATAGCTACGCGGAGAACGCACATTAACAATATCATCACCCAGTAGATGGCTAACCCACTCTTTAACAATAGTTTTGCCATTACTTCCGGTTATGGCAACCACATCACACCCCACCTTACGACGATGGGCGGCGGCAATCTGCTGAAGTGCAAGCGTTGTGTCATCCACAGTGATAAATGAAGCATCGACAAAGGTTGCTTCCCTGCCAAAACGTGCCGACACCACAAAACTCCTCACCCCTTTTTTGTAAAGTTCGTCGATATATTGATGTCCGTTGTGCATAGCACCTTCGATAGCCACAAAGAGAGTTCCCTGCGGATTAAAAAGCTTACGGCTATCAATAATAAGCCTTTCCACCTGCCTGTTATCACCATGTGTGGCACCACCACAGAAAGATGCAAGCTCAGCAACAGTATAATTAGCCATTTTTTACTTTTTGGTTCTTTTTATTATAGCAAGTACGGCACAGCGGCTCATACTCATTTTTTTCGCCCAACACCACCAGTTTTTCATCTTCGGATAGGCGATGCGAAAAATTGGCAAGGCTGCCACATTCCATACATATTGCATGCACCTTCGACACATATTCGGCCACAGCCATCAACCCCGGTATAGGGCCAAAAGGTTTACCTTTAAAATCCATATCAAGACCGGCAACAATAACCCTAACCCCCTGATTGGCAAGAAAAACACACACATCAACAATACCGGGATCGAAGAATTGAGCCTCATCAATGCCCACCACATCAACATCAGAAGCGAGCAGCAAAATATTTTGCGATGAATCGACAGGAGTTGACAGAATTGCATTGGCATCATGCGATACCACATCATCGGCACTATAGCGGGTATCGATTTTAGGTTTGAAAATTTCAACCTTCTGCTTTGCAAACCTGGCTCTTCGAAGCCTGCGTATAAGCTCTTCGGTTTTGCCCGAGAACATCGACCCGCAAATAACTTCTATCCAGCCACGTCGGTTATATCTATTTGCCTTATTTTCAAGAAACATCTCTATATAAATTAAACTTTTATAGCTATAAATGTTTTATAATTGTAATGTTTACGATGAAAATGATTTTTATCCATTTTTTCATACCTTTGCAAAAGTAAGAAAACCTTGTGTTATAATAATGGAAAAAGAGGCTTTAATCACCATGCTGCTTAACGACATCAAAGAGATGGAGTTATTAATTTCTACTTTTAAAGGAAAATCAACCATCCCGGCATCCTACTTCAAACTAGCCAAATCGAAACTCAACAACATTAACGATGAGTTATCGATGGTTGAAGACCTTTTCAACAGCCCTATACAGACTGATAATACGGTAAAAACCAACTATAAAATTCAGGAACCCGAGATTCAACCGTCAAAAACTGCATCTGAAAATTTGCCCGAAACAACTAATATCTCTTCAACCGAAGATCTTCTAGTAATTGACAATCATCAGCCCATAATTAAAGTTGATGAACAACCCATAGTAAAGGCATCATCAACAGATAAACAAGATTTACTGGAGATTGAAGAAGTGAAAAATCCCGTAGAGATAAAAAATCCGGCAGAAACAAAAACAGCTGCTACAGAAGTTATAAGTAAAAAAGTTGAGCCCGAGTTACCACCGGTTGTTACACCAAAGCCGGAACCGGTGAAAGCTGCACCTATAGCTAACCCACACCCTGCAACGCCCAAAACCAATGGTAATGGTGACAACAAAACTTTGGGTGAGACAATTGCTGCCGACCAAAAATCGCTTAACGACACCATCGTTAAAACCAGTGCCAACGATGATATTGCACAATATGGCAACCCGGTTAGCGACATCAAAAAAGCACTTGGCATCAACGACCGTTTCTACTTTCAGCGAGAGCTGTTTGAAAATAACAACACACTGTTCAACAATGTGTTAGACCAAATAAATACATTAACCAGCTATAACGAAGCCTACCTATTTCTGAAGAGTAACTTCAACTGGGACGAAACAGCCAAAGAGACCGAAGAGTTTCTTAGAATTGTTCGCCGCCGATTTTTATAAACCACATGAGCAAGCTATACGTAATACCGACCCCCATAGGCAATCTTGAAGATATAACCCTTAGAGCACTAAGAATACTCAAAGAGGTATCATTTATTCTTGCCGAGGATACACGCACCACAAGTTTTCTGCTTAAGCATTATGAGATTGGCACCCGACTGGTGAGCCACCATAAATTTAACGAGCACGCCACCGTTGAACGCATCGTTAATCAAATACTGGCAGGCGAGCAGGTGGCACTGGTATCCGATGCCGGCACACCCGCCATATCCGACCCCGGCTACCTTGTGGTGAAGCATTGCATTGATGCAGGTATCGAGGTAGAGTGCCTGCCCGGTGCCACAGCCTTTGTACCCGCCATAGTTGCCAGCGGCCTTCCCAACGACCGTTTCTGCTTCGAAGGATTTTTACCACATAAAAAAGGACGGCAAACAAGGCTTATGCAACTTGCCCAAGAGACCCGAACTATGATTCTTTATGAATCGCCCTTCCGCCTGATAAAAACACTCGAACAATTAGGCCAGCACCTCGGCGACAGTAGAAAATGCTGCGTTTCGAGGGAGATAAGTAAACTGCACGAAGAAAATGTGCGTGGAACTATAGCAGAAGTGCTACAATATTTTGCTAATAAATCCGTTAAAGGAGAAATAGTTATTACTGTTGAAGGATTAAACACAAAAGAAAATCAAAACAACTAATTTTTTTTGATTATGAAGAACATCATTATCATTATTGCCACAGCCTTTATTGTCTCATCGTGCGGACTAGGATCTGCATCAAAAGAGATAAAAATGCAAAATGACTCATTGAGGATGGTTAGCACCCTCAAAGACAGCCACATGAATAACTTAATCACTTCGCTCATAGATATCCAGGACAACCTTCAGGTTATCAAAGAGAAAGAGAACTTGATTTCAGTTAACGTTTCATCGGGCGAAAAGGTAAATGCCTCAATGAAAGAGCAAATCAATCGCGATATCCAGTTGATATACGATATGATGGTGCAAAACAAAGAAAAAATCACCCAACTTGAAGCTCAATTGAAAAGCAGCGGTGCAAAAAACACCAATCTTTCTAAACTTATTGCCGGGCTGAACAAGCAAATTGAAACTCAGGCTGCCGAAATTGATAGACTCAATGAAGTATTGGTATCCAAAGATATCGAAATAGGTGCGCTTAATCGCTCTGTTTCAAGCCTATTGGCTTCCGTTGACTCAATCAGTGGCGAATATAGAACAACAAAAGGCAAACTACAATCAACTACCGAAGACCTAGAAAGAGGTTTTTACATTATCGGTTCTAAAAAAGAGCTGAAAGATAGAAAAGTTATCACTTCCGATGGACTATTTGCCGCTAAGAAAATAATGACCGGAAGCTACGATGACGGTCTATTCACTCAAGTAAATGTTACACAACTTGAGCAGGTACCACTGAACAGCAAAAAAGCAAAACTGCTAACCAATCACCCCAAAGGTTCATACTCACTTAGTGAAGATAGCAAAGGCTCACTAACGCTTGTTATTGAAGATAAAGCAACTTTCTGGAGTGTATCAAGATACTTAGTGGTTCAGGTAAACTAACAATTCTTTTTTTATATTTGTAATCCCGAAGGTCTCCTTTGGGATTTTTTAATACACTAAAGAAAAGTTACTAACATGCTCAAAGGCAATTACAAACATCTGTTTTTTGATCTTGACCA
>CAZWOA010000086.1:1504-11918 GCA_964635545.1 uncultured Marinilabiliaceae bacterium | reverse complement strand
CCTTTAGGGGTTTGGGGTGATTAGGTTGCATAGATAAGCTAGTTCCAGATGGCTTTCGGTGTGATAAGGGCATTGCAAATGCAGAAACCATAGACCCCTCGTTGCCGCTCGGCTCTGCCGCTTGGCTCTGCCAAGAAGCGAGGGGTAGAAAGGGCTACCAGCTATCAGCCATTAGCTATTAGCTATCAATTAACGGCTAAATATTTGCATAATAGCCATTAAAAAAAATGAGGAACGATTTTTTACCGCCCCTCACTTACTCATGCTTTATAACTCTCTAATTCAATAACTTACTCACCAAATCTGATGCTTCAGATAATGTAGTAGCCGGATAAACCCGAAGTCCAGAGTTCTCGATTATCTCACGACCAAGTTCAGCATTGGTGCCTTGAAGGCGCACTATTATAGGAACACTAATATTTCCCACATTGTTATATGCCTCCACCACTCCATTGGCAACCCTGTCGCAACGCACAATACCGCCAAATATATTAATAAGGATAGCCTTAACATTCTCGTCACTAAGAATTATTTTCAAACCTGCTTCCACAGTTTTGGGGTTGGCACCACCTCCCACGTCAAGGAAGTTGGCCGGGTCGCCCCCCGATAGTTTAATAATATCCATAGTAGCCATTGCAAGACCTGCACCATTAACCATACAACCCACATTACCATCCAGCTTCACGAAGTTAAGGTTATTATTGGCTGCATCAATCTCGGCTGGAGCCTCCTCATTAAGGTCGCGCATGGCAACAATACCTGGCTGGCGGTAAAGTGCATTATCATCCACCACCACTTTGGCATCAACAGCTATAATGAGGTCATCGCTAGTTTTCAGTACCGGATTCACCTCAATCAAAGAAGCATCAGAAGCCACATAAGCATCGTACAAGTTCTTCACGAAACTTACCAACTCCTTATGTGCTTTCCCTGAAAGGCCTAGATTAAAGGCAATTTTCCTGCCTTGATAGGGCATTACGCCGGCACAGCTATCTATCTCCTCCTTAAAAATAAGTTCGGGAGTCTGTTCTGCCACCGCCTCAATATCCATACCTCCTTGCGGACTGTACATTATCACATTACGGCCGGTTTGCCTGTTAAGCAGCACACTAATATAAAACTCTTTTATTCCGCTCTCGCCGGGATAATACACATCCTGTGCAACAAGCACACGCTTCACAATCCTGCCTTGCGGTCCGGTTTGGTGCGTAACAAGGTTCATCCCTATAATAGAACGGCTTATCTCCTCCACCTCATCGATGGATTTTGCCACCTTAACACCACCGCCCTTACCTCGGCCACCGGCATGTATCTGCGCTTTAATAACACAGAACTTACTGTTATATTTCTCGGTAATATGGCGTGCGGCAGCTATAGCCTCATCAACCGTCTGGGCCACAATTCCGTCTTGTACCCTTACTCCGAAACGCTTTAAAATTTCTTTACCCTGATATTCGTGAATGTTCATAAACTGGGATTTTATGGATTAGCAGGTTTAGTTATATGTATCAGAATAAATAACGAAGATTATACTACTTTTGTTTATAAAATAAGAATAAAGATGCCAAACATGCGCAAACTTTCGATGGAAGAGCTTAACAGATTGACTTCCGACCAATATAAAGAGGCGAGCAAACTGCGGGTAACAGTGGTGCTCGATAATGTGAGAAGCCTCAATAACATAGGCTCAATTTTCAGAACTGCCGATGCCCTGCTGATGGAGAAGATTGTGCTTACAGGAATATCGGCCACGCCACCGCATAACGAGATTCATAAAACTGCGCTGGGAGCCGAAGATAGTGTGGAGTGGAAATATTATGAGGATACCAACGAAGCAATAGAAGACTTAAAAAAAGATGGTTACTCAATTTGCTCCATAGAGCAGGTTACCAACAGCGTATCACTCATCGACTTGGAGGTAGATAGAGATAAAAAATATGCTATAGTATTGGGTAATGAAGTTAAAGGAGTACAACAATCTGTTATCGACCGTAGCGATATGTGCATCGAGATACCTCAATTTGGCACCAAACACTCGTTCAACGTATCAATAACAGCAGGAATTGTGATGTGGGAATTCTTTAAAGCATTAAAATAAAAAAGGTGGAACATAAAGCTCCACCTTTTTTATTTTGTATTGTAATTGATCTTAATTAGTCAACGATAGATTTGAAAGTAGTATCATTGAAGAATTTACCAAATACCATATCTTTCTTAGCGTAAGCTTTCAACTTAGAGTCAAGTGAAGTTGCTTTGCGAAGGTTTTCGAACATCAAGTCATTCTCGCCTTTGTTAGCGCCAACGATAGCTTTAAGATAGTATTTAAGACCTACCTCATGCGTGTTAGCGTTAAGAGTTGAAAGAGCAGCGTCGTTTTTACCAGCTAAAATTTTAGCTAGAGCTGCGTTGCAGCAAGTGCTTGCTCCGAAGTAACGGATAGCAGCCTCGTAGTCGCCTTCGTAGATAGCGATAATACCAAGGTTGTTGTCAAGCTCAGCACCAGCACCAGCAGCTTTACCGAAGTGTTCTTTAGCTTTTGCAATTTCATTATTTCTTAGGGCGATAACGCCAAGATTGTTTTCGATAACTGGATCTTCAGTAACAGCGGCTGCTTTCTCGAATTGAGCTTTAGCACCGTTCACATCTCCTTTAGCATAAAGAGCAAGACCTACGTTATTGAAAGTTCTCCAATCTTCTGGATATTTAGCAGCAGCTTCTTTGTAAATAGCTAGCTGGGTATCTACATCTTCAGTAAGAGTAGCAGAGTATAGAAGCTCCTCTAGGTTAAGGCTTGATGGGTTGCTTACAGAAAGATCTTTAAGCTCATCATCACTCTTGCCAATAAGTTCGGCGTTAACAGTAAGAACTGAACGACGTAGTGGAGGAAGAATCTCTTCAGCAATTACCTTGAAAGTAGAAGCCATGTTTTTGATCTCTTTCTCACGTACTTCAGGATCAGAATACATTGAAAGAACGCGAAGGATTAACTCTTTATCCTGGATGTTAGAAGCTTCCATTGCTTTTTTGAAACCATCCCAGTCTTCAGCAGTAGTTTTACCTTTTACAAGGTCTTTGCTGCTAACTTTTGCTCTGTCAAGTTGACCGGCAATATATCTTGATGCACTCTTCTCGCGATTTCCGGCAAGAGTTGTGTTAAGTGCAAGAGCACCATCAGGAGAAGCATAAGCAGAAACGGTAACATCTTTGAAGTTTTTGTTTTCAGCTTCTTTTACCGACTTGATGTAGTCGTTAAGAGCTTTAACATCAGCTTTACTAAGTTGTCCGCCACGCACGTCAGCTTGTTGAATCAGATAAAGAATTTCAGCAGCCTGGCTTTCAGAAACGATACGCTCAAACTGATCTTTACCTACAGTAGCTTGTGCACCTTGTGGATTAACTAAAGCAGAGATAGCAATTACACCATCTGCAATTTTGTAATCATCAAAAGTAAGAGACTGTGCACCTTTTGTAGCAGTCATACGAATTACAAGATTTGACACGCGCATCTTGTCATTGTAAAGAACTGCATTTGTATAAGTCTCCTGACCACCGGTGTTGTAAGGAATAACTTTGTAGTTACCTTTAGCTCTCTCACCTTGGATGTAGTATGATGGGAATACTGTCTCACCACCATCATAAACCAATACAGGAGTGATTTCGGCAGAAGCTTTCTTATCCCAGAATTTAGCAGGATATTGAGCTTTAATATCAATAGCTACTTTGCCACCATGAGCTTCAAGTACCTCAGGAGTTACTGAATATTGAACGGTAGGAGCTTTCTTCTTCATTTTGTTCAAACCGGCACAGCTTGACAACGCAACTGCCAGTACTATAGAACCAATGATGTGAATTCTTGTTTGTTTCATAATGTTTAATCGATTTTTATTTTAGAACTGTACAATGAGTTAAACACAAATTTATAATGTTTTTTAATATTATGATACACTAAAAGCACATTATAGTGCAAATATATGATTTATCAAGTTATTAATAAAGCTATTTTACACAAAAACAATGCCTAGAAAGCAATTTTTTCATCCTTAATAGCATCACCAAGCTTAATTCGGCTAATTCCAGCCTCATAATTACGGTTAATTAATGAATTGATTATCATAAATGTATCTATATTATTTTCAAAATCAAAATCTTCTGCATCAATTATTAATACAGGAAGGTCAGGTTGCTCTTTAAAGAACTGGAAATAACTATCCTGAATCATACTAAGATACTCTCTATCAATATGCTTCTCAAAATCACGCCCACGCTTGGCAATATGTTTTAAAAGCACTTCAATAGGCCTGTGAAGATAAACATAGAGGTCGGCACGGGGCGCAATACTCATAATTATATGAAAAAGACGACTATAGAGCAAATATTCATCATCGCTTAGTGTTTGACGGGCAAATACCAACGATTTGAAAAAATGGTAGTCACAAACCGTTAATTGCTGAAACAAATCGGGCTTATCCACCTCATTTACAAGCTGATGATACCTATCGGCCAGAAAGGACAACTCCACAGGAAACGCATACCGACTCTTATCTTCATAAAACTTGGGAAGAAAAGGATTATCCTCAAAACGCTCGAGAACCAGCCTTGCATCTGTTTTTTGGGCCAACTTGCGTGCCAGGGTGGTTTTGCCTGCACCAATATTACCTTCAACAACCAGTAAACGCCTATTATTCATAATTCAACAAAACTACTATCAAACAAAAATATGATAATACGTTAAGATATTTAGCTCAGCCAGTAACTTATCATTCATTTCGTCCCGATTCCGATAGCTATCGGAATCGGGACGAGGTGAGAAATCTACAAAAGAAATTAATTATTTCTGATAAGGATTTATTCCCATCTGATCATATGTAAATGAATACACGTCAGTCCATTCATCAATAATCATCGATGTGGGCTTGCCGGCACCATGGCCTGCATCGGTATCGATACGTATCATCACAGGATTATCACCCATATATTTAGCCTGAAGCTCCGATATATATTTGAATGAGTGGGCAGGCACCACACGGTCGTCCCTATCGGCAGTAGTAACCAGCACCGCAGGATATTTGGCACTCTCACTCACATTATGCACCGGCGAATAAGCTTTCAGGTATTGGAACATCTCCTCGCTATCGTCGGAAGTACCATAATCGGTAGCCCAGAAACGGCCGATGGTAAATTTGTGATATCTAAGCATATCCATCACTCCCACTGCCGGCAACGCAACCCTGAAGAGCTCGGGAGCCTGATTTACAACCGCGCCAATAAGAAGGCCTCCATTGGAACCGCCCTGAATTGCAAGTTTGGAAGGATTGGTATAACCATTATCAATCAGATAGTTGGCGGCTGCAATAAAGTCGTCGAACACATTTTGCTTCTTCATCACTGTGCCATCTTTATGCCATTTTTCGCCATACTCGCCACCGCCTCTTATGTTGGCTACCACATATATGCCTCCGTTTTCGAGCCACACAAGCCTGCGCACATCGAAGCCGGGATTCATGCTGGCATTAAATCCGCCGTAACCATAAAGCAAGGTAGGATTATTGCCATCAAGCACAACCCCCTTCTTGGCAACTATAAACATAGGAACTTTAGTGCCGTCTTTACTGGTATAGAATACCTGGTTGGTTTCGTAGTTATGAATATCAAAATCGATAGGTGTTGAGTAATATTCGGTTGACTCATTCGTCTCAATATCATACTTATACACAACTGCCGGATAGGTGTATGACGAGAAGGTGTAGAATGTTACATTATCCTGTATTTTTCCGGCAAATCCGCTAACGCTCCCCAAAGTTGGCATAGGTATATCATACTGATAACTACCATCTAACGAATGAACTTTAACCTGCGAATAGGCATCGTGCATATATCGGCATATAAGTTTGTTGCCCACTGCCGATACGCTTGCAAGCACATCATTATCGGATGGTCCTATCACTACTTCCCAATTTTCGCGCTTGGGCTTGCGCACATCAACCTTAAGTAATTGATAATTAGGCGCAAGATAGTTGGTATGAACATACAGGTAACCACCAATATGGTCTATCACCGAATAATCATTATTGAAATCATCAACAATCTTAACCACAGGTGCATTCATTATATCGAGTCGCTTAAAATAGAGCGCATTACCACTTGTAGATTCGGTGGCTGATATTATTAAGATACGTCCATCATTGGTAACACTAGCATTAAAGGTGCGATCGGGCTTTTGAGGCTCTTCATATATTACCACATCTTTATCCTGACTGTCGCCCAATTTATGGTAATATATTCTGCTGTTGGTATTTGCTCCCTTCAGCTCATCACCAGCTTTGGGCTCTGGGAAACGGCTATAGAAAAATCCGTCGCCATGCCATGACAAACCTGAGAATTTTATCCATTTAAGATGGTCGGTCAGGTCTTTTCCGGTTGATAAGTCGCGCACGAAATATTCATTCCAGTCGCTACCACCTCTCGAAATGCCGTATCCCAAATATTTTCCATCATCAGAAACAGAAAATGCTGTTAACGAAATGGTGCCATCGGCCGATAAAGTATTGGGGTTGAGTACCTCAACAGGCTCTTCACCAATATCTTCCATCATATAATAGACACTCTGATTTTGAAGGCCGTTATTATTGGCAAAGAAATACTTGCCACCACTCTTCCATGGTGCCGATTGGCGCGGATAGTTCCAGATATTGGTTAACCTGTCTCTTAATGCATCGCGGAAAGGAATTGAACTTAGATACTTAAAAGTAACCTCATTCTGAAGTTTCACCCATTCGCGCGTCTCGGCCGACTGGTCATCCTCGAGCCAGCGGTAGTGGTCGGGCACTTTATGTCCGAAGTAGTTATCAACTGTATCAACCTTAGCAGTTACAGGATAAACAAATTTTTTTGTCGGTTTGTTACAGGCAGTCATCATCATCAATAAAAAAGTGGCTACCAATAGATTAGTTCTGGTAATTCTCATAATATGATTGGTTTAATAGGTTTTTCCATCTTTAGCAAGTTTTTTCTCTTTTCTGTTTCCAACAAACCATCCCGGAAAAATCATTATAGTCCACCCGAGAAGTGATGCACGAAAAGGATCGGCCATGGATAGTGCAGTGCTAAATATGAGCCAGCCCATGAGCAACCCGATTATTGACGCTAAAAACATATAGAGTGATCGGGTCTGTCCGCGAGGAATAGTGCCATGGCTTTTCTTAAGGTGGCTCATAGCCTCGTCGGTAAGAGTTTCAAATCTCTTATGCTCCTCCTTAGTACCTTTAAATATAAGCCTTATATCCTTGGCATATACCAACAAATCGTCGAAATAAGCTTTGCACTCATGGCAGTCGCTTTTCATCGACAGCATCTCCATCAATCTAGGAAAAACCTCAAGACCTATATTACTCATGTGCACCTTTGATATGCCGTCAATATTCTCGGCAAGCATCTCCCTGATTTGGTGTGCACTAATTTTCTCTTCCATAAAGAACCAAAATACCGTTGGTTAATCAATTATCACTACAAAATAAACAAAAAAAGATCACCATTTGCATGATGACCTTTAATATTATTACACTTAATATGTATTAATTACTTTTTTCACCTTTTTCGGGACGTGGCAAAAGGGCTTTGCGCGATAGTTTTAACTTACCTGTCTTACCATCAACCTCAATAAGTTTAACCTCAACTTCCTGCCCCTCTTTAAGCACCTCTTCAACCTTCTCGATGCGTCTCCAGTCGATTTCTGAAACGTGAAGAAGGCCGTCTTTACCTGGAAGTATCTCTATAAACGCACCGAAAGGAACGATAGTTTTTACTTTACCGCGGTAAACCTTACCCACTTCGGGTATTGCAACAATCATATTGATGCGGTCGAGGGCAGCATTAATGCTATCCTTATTGCTGGCAGCCACGTTAACATATCCTTTATCATCCTTCTCTTCGATGGCGATAGTGGTGCTGGTAGATGCCTGAATCTCCTGAATGATTTTTCCGCCAGGGCCTATTACAGCACCAATCATCTCTTTAGGAATTGTAATGGTAACAATTCGTGGAGCATGAGGCTTATAATCTTCGCGAGGCACAGAGATTGTCTCCTCTATTTTATCCAGGATATGCAGACGACCTGCACGAGCTTGAAGAAGAGCCTTCTCAAGAACTTCGTACGACAGACCATCAATCTTGATATCCATCTGAGTAGCAGTGATACCGTCGCGGGTACCTGTAACTTTAAAGTCCATATCGCCAAGGTGGTCCTCATCACCAAGGATATCGCTCAACACACAGAATTTATCGGAACCACCATCGGTGATAAGGCCCATTGCGATACCTGACACAGGTTTTGCAATCTGCACACCGGCATCCATAAGAGCCAGAGTACCGGCACATACGGTAGCCATTGATGATGAGCCGTTTGACTCAAGAATATCTGAAACAACACGAATGGTGTATGGGGTATCGGTAGGAATAATGCCTTTAAGGGCACGGAACGCCAGGTTACCATGACCAATCTCGCGACGACCCACACCGCGTGAAGCTTTTGCATCGTTGGTTGAGAATGGAGGGAAGTTATAGTGAAGAAGGAACTTCTCGGTACCTTGCATCATCACCTCATCCACAATTTTCTCATCTAGTTTAGTACCCAAAGTAACTGTAGTAAGTGACTGGGTTTCACCACGTGTAAAGATTGCCGAACCGTGGGGGCCGGGCAGGTAACCTACTTCGCTCCAGATGGGGCGAATCTCATCCATGCGGCGACCATCAAGGCGGATATTCTCATCGAGCATCACTCGGCGAACAGCCTCTTTCTCAACATCATGGTAGTATCTTTTGATAAGAGATGTTGGTATTTCACCTTCATATCCTTCGGGATAGAACTCCTCGAAATATTGATTAAGCACAGCTTTAAATGCTTCGCCACGGGCTGCTTTATTGGGGTTGGCCGAGCGTGCAATAGCACAAGCTTTCTCGTAAGTGTTTGCTTTTACGTGTGCACGTAGCTCCTCGTCATTCTCCTCATGGCAGTAGGTACGCTTAACAGTTTTGCCAAGCTCCTCCATAAGTTCCATCTGCACTTTGCAATGAACCTTAATGGCATCGTGCGCAACTTTCAGTGCCTCAAGCATTTCAGCTTCCGACACCTCTTTCATCTCACCCTCTACCATCATAATATTTTCGTAAGTAGCACCCACGATAATATCCAAGTCAGCCGATTTAAGCTGAGTAACAGTAGGGTTAACAATATATTTACCATCTACACGTGCAACACGCACCTCCGAAATAGGGCCGTTGAACGGAATATCGGAAACAGCAAGGGCTGCAGATGCTGCAAGTCCTGCAAGTGCATCGGGCATTACCTCTTCGTCGGCCGAAATAAGGTTGATGGTTACAAAAGTATCGGCATGAAAATCATCGGGGAATAGTGGGCGCAATGCTCTATCCACCAGGCGCGATACAAGTATCTCATAATCAGAAGGGCGGCCTTCGCGACGGGTAAAACCGCCGGGGAAACGACCTGCTGCAGCAAATTTCTCTTTATACTCAACCGAAAGTGGCATGAAATCCACATCGGGCTTAGCCTCTGTAGCACTCACTACTGCTGCCAGAAGATAGGTATTACCCATTTTTACAACTACCGATCCGTCAGCCTGTTTGGCTAGTTTGCCGGTCTCTATGGTAATGGACCTTCCATCACCTAAGTCAATTACTTTTTCAATTCCTTTAACCATGACTTGTTTATATAATTCTGTCTAAAATCATTTATCCTTCAAAGATATACAATATCAATCAACTTTTTTATTTACATATGATAAAATAATCATACTATCGTACCTCTTAAAGCAAAAGAGGCAACTCCTGAAAGGAATTGCCTCTTATCTTTCTGCCTCTTGTTATTTACGAATGCCTAATTTGGCAATGATGGCACGATATCTCTCGATATCATTTTTCTTAAGGTAGTCGAGCAAACGACGACGCTTACCAACCATTTTAACAAGTGCGTGTTCGGTACTATAATCTTTCTTATTTAACTTGAGGTGCTCAGTTAAATGATTAATACGGTAGGAAAATAATGCAATCTGACCCTCTGCAGAGCCAGTATCAGAATTAGACTTTCCGTATTTCTCGAAGATCTCTTGCTTGATTTCTTTAGTCAAGTACATGTGATTGATATTAATACGTTAAACGAGTCGCAAAGATACTCACATTTCAATAAACCACAAATAGTTTTGCAAAGAAAATCAAACTATTAACGATTTTGGGTGTGTTAAAATAAAAAACCGACAATACCAATTATGTATTGCCGGCTAGTTATGGTCGTCAATCAGTAATGATTAGAGATTGCGCTCGTTGGCCATTTTCTCCATCTCCTGATTGAAAATCTCTTCAAATTTCTTCTTGTCGTAATCGATTTGAAGCTTCTGGTTGTTCG
>CAZWOA010000086.1:0-1404 GCA_964635545.1 uncultured Marinilabiliaceae bacterium | reverse complement strand
TTTCATCATCATCGATTTTTTTTAAACTATTTATAATTAAATGACCAATACGACACTGCAAACACTTACCCGGCACACAATAATTTTGAGTTAGATAGACCAACGCCTGCGACTCGCCTGCATTGCCTGCCTCTATGCCTGCATCACGCCAATTATTTATGACATTGTTCTTTTCAACGGAAAAATCAGAAAATAGTTTCAATATCTGCTCCTGATTTTCATATAACCCGCGCTTATGCGCCATGGCAAACATAAACGGAAGAAGTGCATTAATAATAAGTAACTTGCGGGATGAGACACCGAGATGAGAACGAACCTCACTCTCTACCGGCTTGCCAAACTGAAAATGCGAACGCCAATAGCCGGATGCCCCAACATCAAGTCTAACAATAAACTTTTTAAAGTTATCGATATTAACCCACGATTCAAAATTGCCGGTATTCTTATGAATAATGGCAGCAAGCTGCGAAATTCGTATGGTGGGGAAGTTCACAGGCCTCAACCTAAGGAACTTCCACTGTGACACACCCATCGGAACGAGTGAATATTTACGTTTTAGCAGATTATATTCTCGCTTTAATATTGCAGGATAACTCTCACTGCCATCAACATTATCGAGGAAACCGGCCTGCCCAAACAGAAGTGCCTCAATTTGAAGAAGATTATCGGAGTGGCGCATAACAGCATTTATGGGTATGGAGCGGGCAAGAATCTCAAACGGATCGCTATTTATACCAAAGCCCATGGCACGGGAAAGCATCACAAAAAACACCTGATCCCAATTACCGTTAAACTCATCGAACAACCTGAATATATGGTGCGAACGCTGCTCCATGCGCTCTAGCAAAATCCGTTCGAGCCAGTTAGTCACCTCTATTGCAGGCAGTTTACCCACATCATCGAAGCATTTTATAACTGAACTTTTATGAATGAGAGTATCATATTTTTGAGATAGCGTATCGGGATAGCGAAGCACCATTTCGGGCACAATTCGTCCTTTGCTATCGGTAATAGAGTCGCAATCGCTTATACCAACCACGTGAAGCACCACATTATTATAGGCCTCATCTGTTTGGTGGTTATGAGCAATCCAATCACTACTTCGTAGGTGAATCTCTACATTACCGGCCCACATTGTGGCACCAATACGTACTCTGCTATTGAAAAAATCGGGCCCTGCATTTCTATTAGGCCATCCTGGATGTATTATCTCCACCTCATCGCCACTGATAGTAGTGATTCCAGATGGATAAAAAAGGCGGTTATACCATATATAGTGCAGAAAATCCTCACTCATAATTTTATTGCTGAATACAACACCCTAAACAACAATTAAATATAGAAATTTTTTATTTAGAAAAAAATATTTTAAACGCCATTATTTTAGATGGGAAATATAAGCTA
>CAZWOA010000085.1:0-11984 GCA_964635545.1 uncultured Marinilabiliaceae bacterium | reverse complement strand
GATGTGAGTTCAAGAGGCAAGATGCCAATTATGTGTGGCGGAACAGGACTTTACATCGAGTCGGTATTGAAAAAATATAAACTGATTAATGTGCCAATCAACCAAGAGCTTCGCAACTCATTGCAAAACAAATCATTAAGCGAATTAAAAATCATCCTTGCCCAATATAAAAAATTGCACAACGACACCGATACCGACACAGTACCAAGAGCCATTAGAGCAATTGAGATTGAAGATTACTATCAGGATAATGCTGAGATTGAGGTTGACCTGCCACCTATCAATCCGTTGGTAATGGGGATAAACATTGACCGCGAAGCACGTCGGCGCAAAATTACCAAACGCCTGATAGAACGGCTCGACAGCGGTATGATTGACGAAGTGAAGCAGCTACTCGACATGGGCTTAACAGCAGACGACCTCATATACTATGGTCTTGAGTATAAATACTTAACGCTTCACATCACTGGCAAACTGAGTTACGATGAAATGGTTAAGCAACTTAACGTGGCTATTCATCAATTTGCAAAAAGACAAATGACCTGGTTTAGAGGTATGGAGCGCAAAGGAACCACCATACATTGGATGGATGCTTTTGAACCGATAGATATGCGCATTGAGAGAGTGCTAAATCTACTAAAGGCCTAAAAACGAGCGGCGTAAAGAGAACCCAAACCCTTTACGCCACTCAACAAACATAAACCAACCCTTAAAAAATCCAACTCATAGTTTTAATTAACCCATTAACTCAATTTCTCTCACATTTACGTGCATATATACACGAGGCTCACCATCCTTGGTCTTATACATCTCGGCCGATGGTACTCCCTCAATCATTATTTGCTTACCCTTCTTTAAATACTCAGCAATCTTAATACTCTGGTTTTCTGTTTTCCAGATAACAGCATTCACCCACTCGGTGTTTTCGGCATTATCCTTGTCTTTACCATGGTCTAACGACACAGCCACACGTAGGTTTATAGCTTTTTTATTTCCTACGTCTTTTACTTCGGCATCTTGCCCCAACCGTCCTGTTAAGATTATTTTATACATACGTTAAAGTTTTAATGGTAAGTAATTATACTTATAAAATTAAATACAATTTCAATTAATGTCAATAGCACTTACTGATAAATATCAAATTAATTTTCAGTATTACAACAATTTACAGCGGCAATAATGCTCTATACCTCATCAACATAGGGACACAAAAAAAAACCGGGATAATTTATTATCCGGTTTTTTTTTGATAGATATCCACATTTCACCTTTGCGACATAGCCCATCTCATAACATTCATTGGCGGACGCTGATTACGCAGCTCATTGGCCATAAACTCCATATATGGTTTGGTGTGGGCAAAATAGTGTTTCAACCCGGAACAGAGATAATTCAGTCCCGGCTCACCATCTTTGGTTTTTACAATCCTGTTCTTGGGACACTCACCATAGCACAGCGTAAGAAACTCACACTCTTTGCATTGCAATGGCAGCAAACTGAACTTAGCATTACCAAAACGCATCTGCTCGGGCGATAACATCATCGACACCAATGATGAATTATTGATATTGCCCAGTTTATACTCCGGAAAAACATAATGGTCGCAGGCATACACATCGCCATTATGCTCCATGGCGCCGGCATGGCCACAGGTTTTTGACCATATGCAAGTGCCGGGGGACATGTTCATATATCCGGCCAACGTGGCATCGAACATGGTTACATAAGTGCGCCCCACATCTTTACGCACCCAATCATCGAATATAGTTGTGAGAAAACGGCCATAATCATCTGCAGAAACCGACCACTCCGTAACCTCAACATCATCAGTGTTTTTGGGTGACAGTAGCTTCAGTCCGTCGGGTCGTGATGCCATTCGCTCCACCACCGGTGAAAACTGAATATACTGTGCTCCAATACTTTTAAAAAAGTTATAAACCTCCAGCGGATACTTCGCATTATGGTTGTTGACCACCGAAAGTACATTAAACTCCACTTTATGTTTTTGCAGAAGTTTGATGCCACTCATAGTCTTGTAGAAAGTGCCACGCCCATGCCTGTCGGTGCGGTATTTATCGTGACAGAACTGGGGGCCATCGATGGATATGCCTATCAAAAAATTATTCTGCTTGAAAAATTTGCACCACTCATCACTGAGCAATATGCCATTGGTTTGCAATGAGTTAACCACCTCACGTCCACGGACATATTTACGTTGAAACTCAAGTGCTTTTTTAAAAAACTCAATACCTCTAAGCAACGCCTCACCTCCATGCCAGGTAAACATAACATGAGGTGTGGGTTGCGCTTCTATATACTCTTGAGTAAACTTTTCGAGTAGCTCTACCGACATAAAATTCTCACGCCCCTTGCCATAAAGCACCTCTTTTTCAAGATAGTAGCAATAGGTGCAATCGATATTACAGGTTGCCCCCACGGGTTTGGGCATAACATAAATTGGCGATGCCAACGGGTTAAAATATACTGATTGACCATTCATTAAAAGTCCTTATCTCAATTAACATTACGGCAGATCATTCTGCTACATAAAAATGAGCCTGCAAGATATAAAACTATTGTCATATCAGCGGCTAGTCCCCGTAAGAGAGGCAATATTAATGCCAAGGATAAACTCGCCGGCCATGTAGCTTCGGCTTGTGAGCCACGACATCCTGACGCCCAACTCAACAGGCACTATAAATTGAAAGAAATGGGCAGTGGCTACAAACTCGGCACCTAACGAACTGATTGTAAATCTATTGGAAACATCATTCCCACCCACATATTTCTGATGCGACCAGCCTCTTGCCACATCATAGAACAGATTAGTTCTCAGACGTTTAACATACATAAAAGAGCCTATGCTAAAATCTGGATTCACCAATGGAAAATTATAATTTACCGATGCCGTAACCAGCTCATCATTAATCTTTTTACTATATCCGCGAGGGAAACTCAGAAAATCGGAGTAGAGGTATTGCGGCTGATAGCCCGATGCAGAGGTGGAATATATATCGCCATAATATTTCTTCTGATAACCAACACCCAATCGCACTTGATGATATTTCATTAAACCCGGAAGGTACAAACGCCCTATTCCGCCCCACATCGAGCCAAGATTATCACTTCCCCACGGCGTATGCCTATATTTCAACTGAAGACTTTGCCCCCATCGGGTACCAACATCGCGTGAAGTGCCCCTTCTTAGATTATGAAACAGAACCCCGTACTGAACATCGGTATAATTTATTGAGCCCATTTTTCGCAATGTGGTAGTTCCCTTGGGCTGCCACCCTTGATCGGTTAAAGTTACCTGAGTTAAAGCTGTGTAATAACCCGAATTGTTTCTATACTCAACAGCCACCGAAGGAGCAACATAGCGATAATACCTTCCTTTGCTCAGGTTGATAGGCAGCGATACCGTGCCCTTAACTTTTGTCTGCTCCATGGTGCCGCCATGAGCCACATAAAGAGTATCACTACCCGATACTCCAAAATAACTGCTGCTTATACCCCTATCGCCACTGGTTACATTGAGCGAAAGCACGGGATACCATCCTCTAAAAGTTAAATCGACATAATATTTCTCAAGTTCACTATCATTGGCAGCATTATAACCACCAACGGCAATCATAGTTCCAAGCAAGTTCTGCGACATCACCGAAACACCCGCTTTAACATCCTCATCATCAACACTAATGAATGATGGCGCCCAACTATGAACATTAAACAGATTAAAACGTGAATATAGCTTCACCGGATACTCTTTTAATGGCAAATTATCCCAATCAACCTTGGGCATCTCGCCTTTTGCAGCATTAGCCACAACAGCATTGCCGGGATTTAGAATATCCTCATTACCCCACTCTCTTCCTATTGCTGATGTTTTTGCCAAACGATAGCCATTGGATGAATATCGGCTGTAGATAATGGAATCATTACCGGCAACAATAGCCCCCGAAGCACCAAAACGCTCAGAGGTAACCTGCCCGACATTGCCACCTTTTAGCGGAATCCTGAATATATTCTCAATACCACTCTCCGATGATGTGTAATAGACCCAATCACCATCAACTTTAGGCAACCTAATCTCATTAAATGAAGGTTCAGTAATGTCACGCCAAACTCCTGACGATATATTAAGTGCTGAAATCCGTTTGCCACCACGCCCTTGCAGAATCATCACAACATTCTCATTAACAGAATCATAAGTCGGATTTAAAGGAAAGTCATTATTAGGGGTAGGGAAATTTTTCAGATGATTACCATCCACGTCAATTATCTCTATAGAGTTACTGTTATCCTCGCCGATAGCAATGACTGCCAGTGCTTTACCATCAATAATAACCGGTGAAAACAGCCGGCCTTTTTCTGATAATTTCTTTTTTACGCCACTTTGCAAATCATACACATAAATATTGCTATACATCTGATTCTCCCATCTCCAATGAGGTTCCATTTCACTCCAGGCAATCATGTTATATCCGCAGCCAAAAGGCTCATCATCGTGCAAGCCAGGCACTAGCACGGTTTCCTCTTTACCCGTAACGGCATCAATCTTCACAAACGACTTTATCACTCCGGGGCCACTTTTTTCAGCAATAATATTATGGTTATCCATCAATTGGGAGTAACGATAACTCACATAATCTTTACACTGTAAAGTAACCTCGCTATAATCGCCATATACCATTGCGGAGTCCTGCTTTAGCCACTTTTCCTGCCACTCTGCAAACACCGATTTATAGAGATCCCTCTTGCCCATTCCTGTGTTTTTCATCAATGAACGTTTAAACGGTGCAAGTCCCCAACTGCGCCTTCCTACGCGTTGCAAGATATTACTCCACAAATCGCTGCCATACCTGTTACGGGCACCGGCCACCAGTAGATACCCCATGTTATAATGATTGGGCACATAATGATTATACGATCCAAGATATGCTTTATTCATCGAGTATATATTCCTCTCTAAAAGTTGCGCCCTAATCTCCTGCTCAAACTGTGGTTTACGCCCCCTGCCCGACTCCGAAAGTAACGTCTCGGTAAGCACCGCATCACCCTCAAGAAACCAGAAAGGAAGATACAATCCACCCACAGCACCAATAGCCTGTTCACCAAGCAGATAGCCCAAAAAACGAGTAAAACCGGTATTTAACTTATCCATTTGAATAACATGACGGTATTCGTGTATCGCCAAATGCTGAAGCCAATCCATAGAGCCGAGCCCCTGCGACGGGGTGGTAAAAAACTCCGACCTACGTGGAGCCCACGACACAAAGCCATTGGAATATGTAGTGCGAGAATGTAGTAAAACACTTATTTTGCGAGGCTTATGCTTCAATGAATATCCGCCCACATGATATAAAGTATCGAATATGGAAGCCAATCGCAACGCATGATGCGTCATATCTTCAGCAAAAACAATGCGTGTATGTGGAGTTTTTATCTGTTTCCAACGAAATCCCAACGGATCGGTGCCCGGAGCATAATATTGGGCATGAAGTACTTTCACAAAAAGCAACAATAATAATGTGAAAATAATACGCTGACGAATCATATATAGTCGGATAAAAGTGGATTAAGGAATTATTATCAAATATAATACTATTGAATTAAACATTAAACAGTTCCGGCTGTTTTGAAAAGAAATAGAATAGAAAATGATAGAAACGGTTGTAAAAAGCAATACACAACTGAATAAGTCGGCTTATATTATTGAGCTTGACAAAATGTTACAATTCAAAGCAGGTCAGGTTGTTTCGCTATGGATAGACGATATTCAGCAGGCGCGCCTATACTCAATTGCCAGTGGCGAAAACGATAAAACCACAAAGATTCTTTACGAAGTGGTGTCCAACGGAGTTCTTACCAACCGCATGAAAACTCTTAAAACTGGCGACACAGTTTATTTGTCACAACCGATGGGTTACTTCCTCAACACAGTAGGCAGAGCGATGTGGATTGCCACGGGCACCGGCATAGCACCATTTATTTCGATGATGCTATCAGGCTATACCGATAATAAAACACTTCTGCATGGGTCGCGCACCATCGACGGTTTTTATTTTCAGAATAAAATAAAAGAGGTGATGAAGGATCGTTACCTGCGTTTTTGCACTGCCGAAGAGTCACCCGACGTTATTTCGGGAAGAATAACCACATTTCTACAACAAAAAGATGATTTAGAGCCCAATATAATATACTATCTTTGTGGCAACAACCAGATGGTTATTGATATACGGCAAATCCTTATCGGCAAGGGAGTTCCGTATGAAAACATAAAAGCCGAAATATATTTTTGAATTACGATGTCGAAAGAAATACTGTTTGGCAAAACATTGAGCGAGCTCGAGACGCTGGTTTTGGAACTTGGTTTGCCTAAATTCAACTCGAAACAGATGGCCGAATGGCTCTATAAAAAACATGTTACCACCATCGACGAGATGACAAACCTATCGAAGAAGACGCGCGACATGCTCTACGAGAGGTTTGAAGTGGGACGCATAGCACCCGAGAGTTTCCAGGAGTCGATTGATGGCACCAAGAAATATCTTTACCTCACCGGCAACCATAAATTTATAGAGACTGCCTACATGCCCGAGACCGAAAGGCACACGCTGTGTGTATCATCGCAGGTGGGATGCAAAATGGGGTGCCTATTCTGCATGACTGCACGCCAAGGATTTCAGAGTCAGCTTACTGCCGGCGAAATAGTGAATCAGATTGCCAGCCTGCCCGAGCGCGACCTGCTCACCAATGTGGTGTATATGGGTATGGGTGAGCCACTTGACAATATAGACCAAGTATTGAAAAGCATCGAGATATTGACATCAGAATGGGGCTATGCATGGAGCCCAAGACGCATCAATGTATCTACAATAGGCGTATTGCCAGGCCTTAAGCGTTTTATCGAAGAGAGTGAAGCCCACCTCGCAGTGAGTCTGCACAGCCCATTCCATGAAGAGCGTTCGCAACTGATGCCCATAGAGAATGTATATACAGCCGACAAGGTTATTGAACTGATAAAAAACTACGACTGGAATCGCCAGCGTCGCATATCGTTTGAATACATAATGTTCAAAGGAATCAACGACACGCCACGACATATCAAAGGGCTTCTAAGTTTGTTAAACGGTGTGCGTTGCCGCATCAACCTCATTAAGTTCCATAAAATTCCCGACAGTCCGCTGGAAGGCAGTAACAATGCCACTATGGAGAGTTTCCGCGACCAGCTGACACAAAAAGGATTGATGACAACCATTCGCCGTTCGCGCGGTGAGGATATCTATGCCGCTTGTGGCCTCTTGAGCACCAAGAAACTTCTACCGCCAACCGGTGAGGAGAAGGAGTATTGAGAGTGGAAGGGTGGAAGAGTTAAAGTTGAAGGGTTAAAGAGTTAAAGGTTAAAAGTATCGAGAGTTGCGAGAGTTGCGAGAGAGACATAAAAGTTTCGAGAGGGGCGAGAGGGGCGGCTTCAGCCCGTGGTTGTAAAAGCCGAAAGGAAGAGGGCTTTAGCCAAAATACATAAATGCTATTAACAATATGATAGCCAGCCAAACGTAGAAAAACAAAAAGAAAATCTAATGAAAAAGGTTGCTCCATTATCCGAAGCAACCTTTTAAATATCATTTATTACAGGAAAAAAACTCAATACACATGCACACTACTCTGTGCGGCAGGCAGGTATTGAACACCAATCCAGGTAATCATCAACAAAATAAATGCTACAGGTACAATCCACAATGCAAATTTCTCATGGCTTTTACCGTTACGCAGTCTCACGTGTATATAAGCCAAATATGCAGCAGCAGTAACGAAAGCCCACGTCTCCTTGGGATCCCACGACCAGTAGTGCCCCCATGCTGCCTTGGCCCACACAGCTCCCATCAACAACCCAAGCATCAGAAATCCATATCCCACATAAATCATATTATCGATAAAATGAAATATAGATCTATCATAACCACTCTTGCGGGAAAGCTGAATTATGGATCCGATGGTAGCGGCACCAAGCATCGAGTATGACAAAATATATGCAGTTACGTGAGGTACAAACCAATTACTCTGCAGTGCCGGCATAAGACTTTTGGAGTGTATCTCGGGCTTCACAAGGTTAATAATAACGAAAACAGAAGCCACAACAGCCGAGAAACTCAGCAGCCATGAGTATTTCCACCTTAGAAAGGCCAAATAACCTACTATAGCAAGAAATAATGAATACCAAAGCCTTGTTTCGCCCATGGTGCGAAGCGGTGGGCGCTCAATATGTATCCAAAACGACACCACAAATGCAGCAAACACAGCGATGCCTCCAATCATGAGTAGGTGTGCCGCATTTTTAGTTTTTTTGCCATACACAACACCACCTGCGCTAAGCCATAGCACCATTGCCGGCAGGGCAAACCAAATAAAATCATTCCAGGTCATTACCATCCTCCTTTCTGTTACGGCCACTCCACAGCATGCTCACCGAGCCTGCCATAAGCATAAACAGCCCTATATAAACTGCGGTGAGCCACGGATCGTAAACCAACTCAAAACTGCTATACGACGATAAACGTCCAGCATCATTATCATATCCATACTGATAGATAGTCCACGCACCCACCGTAAGCGGATGATTAACTTTCAGAGTCGTTTCGGTTACCTTACCATCCGGCGTATATACAACAATATCCGAAGTAAAAGTACGAGGCTCACCGGCTGTCATCACTATACTGTAATGCTCATCGAGCGGGAGAGTCATGTATAGCTGAGCTTTATTGCCTGCGCATATCCACCCCTCATATTCAGTTCCCCGATACTTGGCAACCACCAATGCGGCAGGCGAAGCTCCCGGCATTGGCACATGCCTGTAGGTACTATCACTATTACGTATTGCCTCATGAATATACTCCTTCACGCTTATCTCGCAACCGGCCAATATACCGGTAGGATTATCAGCATCGAGAGAGAAAAACTGGGGTTTATCGGTAGGTTGCACATCACCCGTCTGGCGGTCGATAATTGCCAATTTAGGCGGATAGACATCCATATCGAAATCATGAAGTTCTATGGCAATAGGCAGTTCTTTCACATTTTTTTCGGAATCGTAAACTCGCCATTCGGTGCTTCCCTCCTGCACATACATCACGTAGCGCTCCATATCGGCATATCCTAGTCCGGAAGCCATCAACAAAAGCCACAACCCCAGATGGTTAAGATGAAAAGCATAATCCTTAAGCTTAAATGCAAACAGCTTACGCATAGTGATAGTACCTAGCGACAACAATGTGATAGCATAAATAAGCACAAAAGGCCAGCTGCGCGTCATTGCATCCCAGCCAAGCAGCATGTGTGAATCACCTTCACCGGCCAGCTGCGGTATCAATCCCATAATGAGAGTAAGAAATACCAAAGCAACGATAAGAGATACAGAGAACGGCACTCCTGAGAACCACCGTACAAACGGCGTATAGCGGAATTTACTCCCCATCAATGCAGATAGCAATACAATAAAGCCTGCTACTATTATATTAATGGGACGTGCAAGAAGAAAGAAATTGAATGTACCAACAATTGATTGCAGTACTATTCCCACTAAAAAAATTCCGGCAACCACCAGTATGCTATGTGGATAGCCCCATGGTGACTGCCAGAATTGCTTTGATTTATCACTCATTATAGTTGAGATACAATTTTGCCTTCTGCCTTAGCTTTTTTCAGCCAAGCAGGAAGTGTAGTTTTATTCCACTGATCTTTTTCGTCTCTAAGTTTTTTCATATCCAATCCGATATACGATTGAGCCTTAGCTTTTGTAGAGATATCAGGCATATCAACATCGGTAACGCCAAGCGTAAACAGTACTTTCTGAAGCTCAAGCTGTGCCTGAAGCGAGCGGTCGAGACTGTGGGCAAGTATTCGTTGAGTCTCTACAGGTGCGTGGAATGATGCACCATGTGAAGCAACAGCGAAATCCCATCTCCACTGAGCCTGACGAATAAGTTTTAACGAAGCTTCCATTGTGGCTTCAGCAGCACCTTTATCCCAAGCCGCTTTAGCCATGATATGAGCTTTAGATAGCTCTTTCTCAATGCGGTCGCGAATTTCTAATGCTTTATCCTGATAGGTATAAACATAGTTGCGAAGATTATCTTCACTGTCGCGGTGACAAGTTTGACAAGTACCACTAATATTGTTAAGCGGGCTCATAATGTGGTGATCGGAATATTTGATACCACCTTCAGATTTATATGGCATGTGGCAATCAGCACAACCAAGACCGCGCTGGGCGTGAGGCCCTAACAGGAAAATCTCATAATCGGGGTGTTGCGCCTTAAGCATAGGCGCACGGCTAAGGGTATGAGTCCAGTCGCTATAGTTGGCATTATCATAATACTCCTCCATTTTCTCAACAGTCATACCACCATCCCAAGGGAAAGTAAGGTATTTACCTTCACCTCTAAAGTAATACTCTACGTGGCACTGAGCACACACAAGGCTACGCATCTCTTGCGGAGTAGCATCGGCAATATTTCGTCCCTGACGTTCGAAAGCCTCAATAAGTCCGGGGCGGGTAATTGTAAGATTCATAGTCTGAGGGTCATGGCAATCAGCACAACCAATGGGATTAACTATTTCGGCACCAAGCTCACTCCACGGCGATTTATAAAATTCGGCAATACCCATCTCATGCATCATGCGGGGCACATCGGGGCTTTTGCAACTCCAGCATGTTGCAGGCTGCATATCGTCATGGTTATGATCGGGAGTTCCTGTGCGCAGCGTCATCGACACATCTTCGATGGCGTGCATATGTCCGCGGGGTGCAGAATAGTCGCGCGCAAAGGCATATCCGGCCCATAGTACAACCATTTCAGGACGTCCTTCCAAAACATCCTCCGGCATATTACCTAGATGTTTACTCTTGAAGTTCATCTCCTTAGTTTTTTTCCATGTATCATACTCGCGCGGATAGTTTAATCCCCACTCTTCATTTTTGGCATTGATACCTTCGATATCAATTTTCTTATTTTTATAAAGAGTGACAATTTCGGCGCGGCGCTCGGTAATTGAAGCGGCCAATAAGCCTAAAAGGAATACAATTACCATTACTGTTGCAAACAACGTCCATCCTATGGCGGGTTTGCTTTTGATTGATTCGGCTAATTTTCTAAACATATCGTTATTGGGCTTTTTTATTGTTCATTATATCTTTGAGCCAGCTAGGAACCGGCGATTGAGGCATGGGTGCAATAACATTGGGTGATGATGAAATGCTATTAACGGTAGTGTGTGGCACGTTACGGTGACAATCCCAGCACGCTTTGCCCTCACCAGCTTTTACCTGGGCATACTCAATCATACCCGTATTCACAAATTCTGTATTCAGCTGAGTGTGGCAACGGATACAGTTATTCATAATAACAGTGCTACTGGCATCCCGTGGAATTATTACCTGAGGCTCGGCACGGCGGGTAAAGACGTAGGAGTGATAAAGACCATCCATTGCTTTAAACGCATATTTTTTAAACACATTATCCTGCGGCACGTGGCAATCGTTACAATTAGTCCAATTACCATGCGAACTGTTGTGCCACGATTGATAATAAGGCGTCATTATATGGCAATTGATACAGGCCGAAGGGTCATCAGACAGGTAGCTGTGGGCGCGCGACATATATATTGTATAGGATGCTATGCCCACAATAAGTCCTCCCAAAATAAAGATGGGAAGGATGAAATAAGGCGGAATGGTGTTTAAAAATCTCTTCATTGAACTACTTGGATGTTTAGTAACAAATATAATTAAAGAAAAATTAACATGCACGTAACCAATGTTACAAACAACATAATCAACACAAATCATCTTTAGATTAAATAAAAATAAAAAAATCCTGTAATAAAATATCACAGGATTTTTAGTTGTCGGGGTGACCCGATTCGAACGGGCGACCTCTACGTCCCGAACGTAGCACGCTACCAACTGCGCTACACCCCGAGGT
>CAZWOA010000084.1:0-12377 GCA_964635545.1 uncultured Marinilabiliaceae bacterium | reverse complement strand
TTTTCTTTTCCACCCGGTTCTTTTTTGTAATCTTCCATTAGCTTCATAATCCATTCGCCTTTGTTGGCACTTTCGCCACTATAAGGTGGATTTCCGATAATGCACATCACCGGCGTATCTCGTTTAATGTGGTTAGCTTCGTTGGCTTCGGAGCTTAACCAACCTGCTAATAAAGTTCCGGTATCTGGGTGGCTTTCTTCCAAACTGTTGGTCAAGTAAACTCGCAAACGCTGGTTTGTGGTCACTGAGTTTGTCGAAGTGTAACCAGTTTCTTTCAATAATAAATCCAACTGTAAATGCGCCATTGCATAACTTGCCATTAGCAATTCAAAACCATTAAGACGTGGCAATAAATGTGTTTCTACATAGTTGCTCCAAATTCCTTGTTGTCCTTCAAATTTTTTGTGAATGTGCTTTACCACTTCGGCAAGGAATGTTCCCGTGCCTGTAGCAGGGTCTAGAATTTGTACTCTGTGTACTTCTTGTTCTACTTCGGTGTAGGCTTGTTTTCGTTTGTCAAAAGTTTGGGTAGTTACTTTTATTTTAGTCTTGCTGGTGTCGGCAAGTCCTTGCGGTAAATCAAAGTCGGTTTTTAAAATATCATCAACGGCACGCACAATGAAATTTACAACAGGTGCAGGAGTGTACCAAACACCACGGGCTTTACGCAGTTTTGGGTCGTATTCGCTTAGGAAAGTTTCGTAAAAATGGATAATCGGGTCTTCCATTTTGGTTGTTTTTCCATAGTTTTTCAAAATTTCGGCTACGTTGCAATGCAAGAAAATATCAACCAAGCTATCTACTATCCATTTGATGCGGTCGTCAATGTCTGGACCGGCAATGTATCCAAAGAGTTTGCGCAAAAAAGGATTGGATTTAGGAATGAGTTCGGCGGCTTCTTGTCGGCTAAAAGTGGGCAAACTTGGGTCGTGCAGACGGGCGGCAAACATTCCGTAAGCAATTGTTTGGGCGTAAACGTCGGCAAATCCTTGTGGCGTAATGTCGTGAATAAGAATTTGCCTGAAAGCCTCCATTTGGTCTTTTAGCGTACTGTCTTCGTAATTGATTTCATCACTGGTCAAGGCTTTGCCAATAACATCAGAAAGAAGTCGGGCTTTGCCTGCCATCATCTCCGCAAGTTGTTTCGGGCTTTTTATGGTTTGCCCAATGTGTGAACAAAAATCTTTGATGAGATTTGTAAACGCTAAAAAATTATTAGGTAACGGAACTATGGTTTCGTTTTGAAGCTCAGCAATAGCAATCTTGGTTATAAAAACGCCGTCAATGTATAAATGGAATTCAAGATAATCAGTAAAGATTAAGTTATTAAGCGATGCTTTATAGCGGTCAAACTGTTCTTTGTTTCCCGTTTTCTTAGTGCCTTCAAGGTCTTTATCGCCAATGTCTTTGGCTTCGATAAATCCAACAGGAATTCCTTTTTTAGTCAAGATATAATCAGGAGCTCCGCAAGATTGTCTTTTGGGTTCGTTGGTAGCTCTGATTTCAGACACCAAACTCTCTAAAAGTTGCTGCAAATCGCCACGAAAGGTATGCTCGGTTGCGTTGCCTTGTTTATAACGTTGATTTATATTGCTGATGTATTGGTCTATAGTCATTTAGTTTATTCTCAAAATTCAGAATACAAAGTTAGTTTTAAAATGTTTATTTTCTATTTTTGATGTTTAAACATTCGGTTATGAACAAAAAACTTGAAAAATACAACCGTCTTTACGATCAGATATTGGAGTTGACTGCCGATAAACCGTCGGTTATTTCGCGCATGGCAACTATTGCTGCCGTACTTCACCACAAGATGAGTGGTTTCTTCTGGACAGGTTTCTATCTGCTCGAGGGTGGCGAACTTATGGTTGGTCCTTACCAAGGACCACTTGCTTGCCTTAGGCTTAAGAAGGATACCGGAGTATGCTGGGCCGGCGTAAACAGAAAAGAGAGTGTGGTGGTTGATGATGTGCATGATTTTCCCGGCCATATTGCCTGTTCGTCGCTCAGCAACTCAGAGATTGTGGTGCCTGTGTTAAATAATGCCGGTGATGTGGTTGGCGTGCTGGATGTGGATAGTCGCGAATTCTCCAATTTTGATGATGACGATAGGGTGGGGCTGGAGAAAATAGTATCGCTGATATATCGCATTTAAGTTGTATTATCTATATCTCTCACTGTGTTACCAATAGCAGGGTAAATATGTTATTGGTAGTAATAGTTTTACTTACAAGAGAAGATATCTCCCTTCGTTCGGAATGACCTTAGCCATAGTGGTTTAGGGTTTGGGATTGGTGCTGCTTTGACGCACCAATCCAAAGCCTCTCAGCATTTAAAGGACAGTCAATTTGCTAAATTAAATAACAGCAACGTTAATTGTCATTAGCTCCGCTGAAATATATGATGTGGATAAAAAATATTAATGCAAAACTTAATTAAGCACAGAAAAATTTTTCTAAACTAAGGATGGATTAGTAGTTGTAAAATAAAAAAAATCAGGTTGACGGACGTTTCCGCAACCTGATCTTTCACCATTATTAACCTAACTTATAAAGAAGAAAAACACCATAATTATTGCAAAACTAATGTTTATTTTTGTAAATAATTGTGTTGTGTTGTATAACATATATGCAATTCTTCTCTGTTTTTTCTATATTCTTAATAGTGTGTGTTTTATCATTATATAGGACTTAATTATTTTTTTGCCTTATGCCTTTCTCTCCGCTTATTTCACCACTTTCAGCGATACGCCTTCTGTGTGTGCTTTCATTTCGGGAGCATAGAAGTTCTCTATCATAGCAAAGCCGTGACTCATCGAGCCTGCGCGTACCACATACAGGTCATACTCGATGGTGTAGGTGCCTTTTGGCATAACATCCATAAAGAAGTCGGCCGAGGCGTCGTGCATACTTTGGTAGTAGCCCAATCTGCGACTGTAACGGTAGCCCGATGTTTGCTCCACTAATTCAGTACCTGCCGATCGCTGGTCGTTGATGTGGATAAACTCCATCCTGTTTTGAGCCGTTATGGTAAGTCTCACCCTAATCCTGTCGCCAGGTCGAAGTGTGGTCGCGTCAACAGAAGTTAATTTATCGCCTGCGGCGGTGTTGGTTACCAGGTACATGTCTCTTTTTATTGAGAGTTCGCTGCCTGAGTGAGCCTCTACTTTGTCGTTATCTTCAAAGTAGAGGAAATTCCACGACCCGAAAGATGGTCCGTCGCCTTTTTTCACTATTGTGGCTTCCCCTGCCGATTTTGTAACCTCTTTGTCGCTCCAGCTGAAACTTACATAAGGTTTTTCAATGGTTGTCTTTTCACTCTGCTTTCCAATTTTTACCACGTCGGCATCGGTTTTCACTATTTCCGAAGTGCTTAAAATGGCATAAACAGCCATTGATGTAGTTCTTGATGTGCGCCATGCCTGGGTGCGCTTCTGGGTTATCAGCCAGTTGCGAATGGCTTTTATGTCGCCATCACCGGGTGTTACTTCGGCTATTGCGTTGAGGATAACCACCTGCGTTTCGTGAATGCTGCTGTACCAGAATAGTCCCTGCTCTTTGTTGTAGGCCAGATGACTTCCAGGGCGAACAAGGTTCTCTTTCAACGACTCCACTATCTGCACTGCATCTTTATGATAACCGTAACGCTCAAGTATTAATGCAATAACAGCCTGTCCATGTACTGAGTATGATGTCCATTCCTTTCGGATGTTTTCGATAAATGGCGCTGCATCTTTTATCTCTTTCAGCTCTTTGTGGAAACTCAACGCATAAAGAAGTTGAATTGTGTTGTAGCCCGTTATTTTCATGCCTGGTTGGTTCTTTTTCCAGTTGGCAAGGTCTTCAGATAACTCTTTTTGTAGATATTCGCAGCTTTTAGACACTATCATTTTTGTTGTCTCCTGATTCTTTAAATCACCGTCGATAGAGAAAAGCCATCCGAATGCTGCTGTTATGTGCTGTGTCATATATCGTGACGGATACATGCCTGCAAACCAGGGGAATGAGCCGTCGGCATTCTGCATGTCTGCAAGTTTTGCCAACTGATGATTCATGGTGTTGGCTGTTGCACTTTTGTCGAGAAGTCCAACCAATCGCCTACGTGCTGCACTTTCGTTATTTGCAGCCGATAGCCATGGCGTTTCATTAATGGTAATCGATTTAAGGTGGTCGTCCTTCAGAAGTGGCGATTCCAAATCATTGGCGGCATTAGCTTTCCAACTTTGCAGTAACGATGTTATTTCGGCTTCGCGTGCCAAGCGTGCCCCCACAGCATATCCGAAGAAACGGTTGAATACCAGGTCGGAAGCATCATAGTTGGCATCCATCAATAGTGGAAGTGCCTTAAGTGCTTCGGTGGCTGTGGCAGTGGTGTAGCCAAACTCCAGCTTCTGCTCTCCTTTGCGCGGTTTGAAGCCCGGGAATGTCACTTTATGTGTTCCCTCCTCATAAAGCACGAACGACTCCGACTCATACACAGCAACCTTACGCGGTAAAATGGGCACTATGTACTCTTCGCCGTCGGTGTGGTTGCCCGCCGTTGCCGATATGGTCACTTTAATGGCATCCTTGCCCTCCGGGACTTTTATTGTCCAGCTTTTCGCTTCTGATGATTTTGGTTGCAGTGTTAAACTTTCGGTTGTTGAGCCGTCAACTATCTTTAGTGGCTGATTGGTGTAGATATCACTTATATCTATTGAGCAGCTTCCATCCATCGTCTCGTCACTTAGCGAAACCATATTGGCTGTGATGGTTATAATATCACCCTCTCGTAGAAATGCCGGCATATTGGGCTGTACCATTAACTCCTTTTGAACAGTTAGTTTCTCAGTAATCTTACCCCATGCGCCATCTCCAGTGTGGGCCAGTGCCATAAACTTATAGGTGGTAACATTATCCGGAAGTGTAAATTTAATCTTCGACTCGCCTTTCTCATCAGTTTTCAAATCGGGATAGAAGAAAGCCGTTTCGGAGAAATCGCTTCTTATGAAATCCGGTTGAACAGGAGCGTCAGGTGTTGATGTGCCGTTTCTTGTTGTAATTATTTCGTTACTTTCCTCATCTACTACTTCTAAAAGTGCCATGCTGGCAACTGTAGATGATCCTCTTATTCTTACAGCTTTTCGCATGCCCGCCCCCATTGAGTACATTATTGGGCCATCACTGTTTATATAATACCCGAACCAGTTCAGAGTCGGGTAGTTGGTTGTTTTACACTCCTTATAGTCGATGTTAAGGTTGTTGTGGGTGCTTGGGTATTGTGTGCCTAAACTCTGGATATTCCATGATGCTGGATTGAACCAGATGCCAAATGCACTAAAGTACCAGTTGTTTGCAGCAAACATGTCGAGTGAAGAGTCGTAGAGTGTTGCAACAATCTCACTGTTTGAGGCTGGTTTGCCGTTGCGTGTTATCTCCATAATCCACTCTTCGCTGCTTCCGGGTAATGTTTTGTTGCGCCATGTTTTTAGTGCGGGCGTGAGTGTCCGTTCGGGATGTTCAACTACAAAATCATCGCTGGCTGAGTAGCTTCGGTTGTTGCTGATAATCATCAGGCTGACCCTTACCTTTTCACATTTGGGGTTTACAACCGGGATGGTGATTCTCTTTTGGGAACCGTTCAGGTCAACTGTTTTATATTGAATATTGCCATTGTCGAAAGAGATGGTTAGCAATCCTTTGGCATTATTGATAGCAGAAGCTGCTATAAAACTGACTTCCTTGTCACTGGCTTCTGTTATTTTTACAAATGCAGGTTTTGCTGTATGATGTGTCTCTGTTGAAACTCCTTCAATAACTGTGAAGTACTGCTCCTGTTTTATTGGTTTGTTGTTTTTGTCAAGCCCCGACATTTCAATTCTATAGTAACCTGCTTCCAGTTTGCCTGGTTCGTTGATATTAATAAATTTACTTTCAGATGTGGTAACATCACGTTCAAGTACTACTCTGTCGTCAGTCCAGTTCTGGTTATTGTTTAAACCGAAATTATCCGTTAAGGTAATTATGGTGTCTGGTTTAGTCCAATATAATTCAGATGTGAACTTTTCTGTTCTTTTTTGGCTGATTACCCTTATTTTGCTGTTCCATTTTACTGGCTGACCATTGCTGTTAAGGGCTTCATATTCAAATTTTACAGGCTGTGTGTTGATGTAGTTTTCGATGCCTGAAATATTAAATGACACTCCGCTATTGTTTGCCGAAATGCTGGTTGATAATTCATGTGTTTCACCTGTAAGGTCGGTTACTATTGCATGAACTTCGAACACCGGATTCTTATATAGGTTTTGTTTTTTACCCACCGGAGATGCAACAAAAGGTATCTCAAAATTTCCTTTATCGTCGGTTGTGGTTTCGCCATGGGTGATAAGGTGCTCCTTTGTACGCCACAAGCGCCAGTATGTTTGTTCGTTGTATTTTACTGTGTAGCTGACCTTTGCTCCTGCAACTTTATTTCCTGCATAAGCTCTGGCTTCTCCCTTTACGATAGCGGTGTCTCCGATAATAATGATGTCGGTAAAGGACTTGAAATCAACCTCAAACCGTGGTCGTTTGTACTCTTCAACGCTGATGTTGACTGAACCGTTATCGTTTGATAAATACCAGTTTCCGTTTATGCTACCCTGTGGGATAACAAAACTTCCCCATACAGAGCCATACTCGTTGGTGCGGAGATTAAGTTTGCCCTGCTCTTTTCCGTTTTTGTCCCTCAGAATTACAGTGGTTGGCTGGTTTTCAACAGTTTCCCAATTCTCTTTAATCCCTTTAATGGTAATGGCTTTGAAGTGAACGGTCTGTCCGGGGCGATAAATTTTTCTATCGGTAAAGAAAAGTGTCTTTGTGCCATACTTAGGGGTATTGTCGTAGTAATAACCCCATTGATTGTTGATGATTAATAGGTCGTTACCCTTTTTAACAGTATAGCAATAATTTCTTGTCTCTTTATCAACTTCAAATAGAGCCTCTCCTTCTGAATCTGTATTTAAAATCAGTTTTTTATCACTTCGTTTTATAGTATAAGTTAATGTAACTTCTGCATTCTCAATGGTTTCCCCGGTTATGCGGTCTGTTACTTTTACTTTTAGCAGGTTTTGTTTCTCTCTTATATCCTGACTGCTAAGTGTGGTTGTTTGCAGTTTGTTGATGCTGAGTATGTTGTTGGTTAGTTTTATTTCCGGAGTGAGTGAAAATATAATGAAGTAATGTCCGGTTTCCAGTGGTTTATCTTCATAATGAGCTGAATGTATTTGATAATCAAAGAAATCTGGCAAAGTGATTTTTGTCGATCTTATTGGTTTTTGCTCAACTAGGAAGTTCGTTAGTTTATCGTTGCGGTTGCTATATTTTTCAAACTGCTCTTTATTCACTTTTACGATGTGTAGATATGCGGTAGTTGTATTTCTATAATTTATTTTGAATGGTATAGGTTTATTAGGTGACACTGCTGTTTCACTTTCGGCTGTCAACTCCTTCTCCAAAATAGCATTACGCATATTGTGTGCTATACATGCCGATTCGCTGTTGGGATGTTTCTTAATACATTCGTCAAGTAGTTTTAAAGCTTTAGCAGTAGGATGATTTTTCCCTATTCCCGTTATCGCTTCTTGGTTAAGATTAGTTAAAAAAGATGCTTTTTCAACCAATAGTCTGGCCACCATATCATCGTCAGTGGTCGATTTTGATAGTCTGCTTAATGCATCCCAATAGAGCGAATCTTTATTTTCGCCAACAAAGAATCTTTGAAGAGTTTTCAGTCGGTTTAAATCTGCATCGATTAGTGCAGCACTATTTTTTATGTCGCTAAGTCTGAATTTTAACAGCTCCTGATATGTTTTTAATGCTTCCAATTGTGGATTTAGCACATCATCAGTAGCCTCAATATTTAGTTTTATAAATTCTGCGGCTGATTTCCATAGGTTTTCATCATCAGGTATATATTGATTTTCGGGTTTTAAAACGTTATACTCGCTATTTTGTAGTGCATCAATAGCTCTATTTGACAAAAAATCGTATAGCGTTGGTCTTATTATATTGGATAGTTTTGATTCTGTTAGTATTGGTTTAATACTCTCAATACCTGTTGATTGTAGTAGTTTTGTGTTGCTCGTTGAGGCGCGATAGTGGTATCTTATTTTTGTAATCACATATTGATGACTCCATTCTCCCGAGTTTTCATCCTCATTTCCTGCTGTGTCCATTAGTCTGTAGCGGTTGGATGAGTAGTACATCTGATACATCTCGCCCAGCATTGAGTGGGCAATTTGCTTGTAGGGTTCCCAAGCTGTTTTGGTCTCCTTTTCAAGGTTGCCGATATATGTTTTCAGTGCATCTTCAGTGCGTCGCTCGTTTAATTTGAAGCTGTACATCAGCACTTTAACTGCCTCTGCGCTGTTTTTCTCTTGATAAGCGCGGCTTTTAAGCTCGTCGAGAAGTGGTTGTGCCTGTAGTGGCAGTGACTTCTGTGCCAATGAGTCGGTCTTTTTCCAAAGCTCGGTATTTGTCATTGCTGATGGTGATTTTATGTTACGCTTCTGTGCCGTAAAAACTCCTACACTAAGTGTTATTGCCAGGAGTAGTAATATTTGTTTATATCTCATAACTATCGATTTACTATGTAAACTTAATTAATTTTCAGGAGATTAGTCGCCCATCCTTTAAATTTCATTTATATTATATTGTTATAGATGACTCTATTTGTGTAAGGTTGCTTTAAAAAATATAGTTAATAAAATCATAAAACTATATCAGAATAAAAATCAGAAAGTAGTTAACTTGCAGGTTGTAATGTTTTGATTTACTGGTATTTGTGTTTTTTAATTGAAGTTTGAAAATTATCAGAAATAAGCCATTTTATATTGGATGCTTTTTTCAGCATGGCTTTTGATGCATAAAGAATATTACTTTTGCTGGTAATTTTCAACCAAAATAATTCAGTTATGCGTCATATTTTCATTATTATATTGTCGTTATCTCTCTTCACTGCCGCCAACGGGCAGAGTGCTGCAGTTGATTCAATAATTGATGCTGCTATTAGTTGGCGTAATTATGGTAATTCCGACCTTGTGGTGCGTGAGCTTAACACTCTGGTTTCCAGCGTTAGAACCAGCGATAGAGCCTATTACGAACTTGGATATACCCATCTTGTTAACGGCAACTACACGCTTGCAATGCTCAATGCCAAGCGGGCTGTCGATTTAAAGGGTGATTATAAAGTAAATGCACAGTTGGTGCTGTCGCAATGCTATATTGCGCGCGGAGAGCTTAATCGTGCTATGCGCCTTTTGAAATCTCTTCCGCAAGATGATAGCGAAGTGCTTTATAATATGGCTGTTATCTATTATCGAAATAAAAAGCTTGATGAGGCCGAAACCTACGTGCAGAAAGCTATAAATGACGATAAAGCTATGGCTGATGCACATCTTTTGCTCTCTTACATCATGCTGGATAAGGGCGAGAGGTTGAAGTCTATGTTGCCGCTTTACTATTACCTGCTCCTCAATAATGAAGGTGATGATGCTCGTGATGCATTCAAACAACTTAACGGCATGTGGGCAGTAGGCGGTAGGCACATCATCGGAAGAATAAAAAAGGATGTGAAACCCGGTTTTTACCGCAATGCAGATATTAAAATTGAAGAATTTGCAAAATCGGTTTCTGAAGAAAAAGATGATTTAAAGAAACTGATGAGTCTTACTTCGCAACTTTTTCAGTATCTGAAAGATGAGAGTGGCGATAATTTTGATTTCTATCAAATTACCTATTCCGACTTTTTTATAGTTATGCATAATAATGAATTTAGCGAACCTTTTGCATGCTTTTTGTGTTATGACGTGTGGAAACCTCAAGTTATAAGATGGATAACAGATAATGGCTTCCGCTTTAACGATTTCAGGGTTTGGATGGAGAGCTATTAATGTGAAAAAGTGGCTTTAAACTGTATCTTATTTTGGTTTTCTGCGTATAGGAGTATAACAATTAACATATAAGGAACGATATTATGGCAAAAATTCTTACTAAGCATTTTCAGTACACTGGTACTGATGACTATGATACATCACTGGATGAGCAGATTAACGATTTCCTGGAGAAAGAGGGAGTTGATGAGTCGAAATTAATTTCGGTGCAATACACAGGCCATTCGGCTACTGGAGTAAACACATATTCAGCTCTTGTGGTGTATAAGAAAGATTAAGATTAGTTACCTGTAGGATAATTGTTCATTCCGCATGCTATTGGAAGGGTATGCGGAATTTTCATTCTAATATACCCCAAACTCCGTAAATCATCTTTTCTGATGATGGTGTTAACGGTATGAAACCGCTTTTAATTCTGCCGTTCACTATGGTTGCAGGATGTTTTTCTCTCATCATCCGGTAGAATTTTTCCCAGCCACCACGTTCAAATTGTTCTATTTTCCACCAACCTCGAGCATCCTCGCCAAAGTACTGTTTAAGAGCCATATTTATCAGCCCCATATTGTTTCTGAAATTAATCTCCACGCAGCATCGCACTTTTATTTCGCCTTTTATATTTTTGATAATCATTGCGTCGAAGCCCATAATGCCTTCGTAAAGTGTGTGCCAATTCATCTTTTTTATCTCTTCTGATAGGGTTGCAACACATTGATGCTCCCAATCTTCAGGTAGTAAGCCTTGTGATGTTAATTGATTGAAAATGAGTGGTTCACCTATTAGCTCTTTGTCGAATTTACCGCTTCCATCGGTTGCAAAGTGGTTGATGCCAATATATTGCACATTATTATCATTGGTGAGGTTGAACTGAAATGAGAAATCGGCTGTTTTGTTCATCATAACTTCTACTATTACAATGCCTTCATGTCGTATTTTGCCTTTTGCCCATATGAGTGCCGTTTTTTTGTGCTGCTCCTCTTTAATCATCACTACCCCGCGCCCCGATGAGCTCCAGAGACTTTTTATTACCATCGGGGTTTTACTCTCTGTTATAAGTTTTTCTAGTTCGTCATAGTCGCTGATAATGAGTGGGGTATGTTTTGTGTTGTAGAATGAAGGTAGTTCCGCTTTCATGAGTGATTGCTCGAATAGGGCAGATGTTTTTCTTGAGAAGAAGTTGCGGTGCTCATCTTTCCACTCTTGTAATGATATGGGGAAGTTGCAGTTTTGAACTCCCATTCTTTTAAGGTTGAATATTGCTGCTTTGCTGTATCCCCAAGGATTGGGTAGCAATGTATTAGCTTTATTTTTTAACTCTTCGGCAGTTTTGAATTGGGGCATCACCATGCCTACGCTCTCCCAAAATGATATGAAATCGTCATCCGGCTTCTGTGTGCTTAGCACTACGTCGTTGGGGGTAGCCATAAACATCATAATGGTTGAAAGGTCGCTTTCAAACTGCTGTAACCTTTCGGGTGGCTGATAGCTGTGATGGCCGTTGGCAATTGCCATTTCGCATGTTGCATTGTAGTAGAGGAGTTGCGGCATTATTTATTCCAATTTTAATAGTAATGGATTTTGTAAAAATGATAAATTATATCTTTATAAATAAGTGAAAGTAACTTATTTTTGAATGTTAATAAATTTTTCTGCAAACCTTTTGCCAAGCAATCTTTGAGCTTTTGAGTTGAAGTGGATATTATCTCCAATATCTTGTAAATCATTTGTTTTAATGAGGTGTGCATTAAAGTCAGACTTTATGTAAGATTCTATTTTTTCATTGATAGCATTCCATGATTCTTTGTTTTTTGAATATTTCCCTAATTCGCCTATGAGAATCGGAAGATTTTCCATTCCTATTTCATTTCTGAAAATAGAAAATAAATGGCATAATTGTTTATCATATATTTTAATTTTCTCCGGTGTATAAGTGTCACTTTCTCCTTGATGCCATAAGATTCCCTGTATTGTCCCATACTGTTGTCCTATTCTCACTTTATCTTTGAAGTTAGTTAATAGTTTTACATTTCTGTGTATAGAATCGTTTACCAACTGACTTATTGAACTGCCGCCTACAGCAGTGGGGAGTAGCATTATTGTTATACTATCAGGAATGTTTTTTAATAGTTCATTAGCAAATGATAGTCCACAGTCTAATCCATTCATTTGAGGCTCATAGAAATGTAGAGGTTCTTTTGCAATTATTAATTCATTAGTTGCATTTATTGATATTATTCTTGAATTTGGCATTGTGTCTTTTGGTTCAACTTTGCCTCGTCCTGCCATGTTAGATTGACCTGCAAGAATAAAAACCCAAATATTTTCATTATTATAATTGAATTTTAATTCTTCCTTTGGAAAGAATTCAGTTCTCCGCTCTTTATTGTTTGAATTACAACCTGATAAGCTAAATATTAAAATAAATATGATACATATGTATTGTATTGTATTGTATTGTATTGTATTGTAT
>CAZWOA010000083.1:10742-12410 GCA_964635545.1 uncultured Marinilabiliaceae bacterium | reverse complement strand
TACTGTAAAAAGTGTTTTATTTTTTCTTCTTCGTTTTCGCTGTCTCTACAGGCTCTGTTTTCCAGTAACCATCACGGGGCAGCAGGTGGTCGAGCATTGCTATGCCATACACCACTACGGCGGTAACTATTGATGTGTGCTCTTGGTATTCGGGTATGCTCATGTTGTAAAGGTCGCGCTCGGTATGCCATATCTCACCGTAATTGAAGTCATACCCCTTGGTATCGGCTGTGCCAAAGCTCAACACTGGTACACCTGCCACTGCAAATGGGCCACTATCGGTGCTCCATGGCTCTTTAGGCTGCACCATGGGGCTGGCGGTGGTGAGTGTAAACGGGAAATCGGGATTGATACTGCTAAGCGGAGCACATATTTTTTCTAAGTCGGGTATCATTGCCGCCGGTGCGCTGAGGCTGTTAGCCACTGTAGGACCTCCATCGCGGTTGAACATGTTTGATATTCTGCTTAGTTTATCTCGGTTTCTCTCAATCCAACTGGTAGATCCGTAAAGGCCAAACTCCTCGCCGGCCCATAGTATTACAAGGATGGTGCGTTTAGGTTTGCCGCCGGCCTCCATTATTAGTCGTGCTGCCTCCATGGTGGGTGTTGCACCCGAGCCGTTGTCAACTCCACCGGTAGCCACGTCGTAGGCATCAAGGTGACCGCTTACGATAACATACTCTTCAGGAAACTCCGTACCGGGGATTACGCCTATCACGTTGTGGTATTTTATAGGCCCCATGCTGAAATGGTTACGTATGTCGAACTCCAGCTCGAAACGGCGACGCTCTTTAGCCATCTGCTCAATTATTTTATACTGATGTTCATCCAACTTAATATCGGGCACTGTGGGCAGTGAGTCGAATCTCATATTGTGCAGATTTTGGCGGTCATATAGGGCAGTTATAGGTACCGGTGCCGACTGTATTACTCCCAATATTCCGGCCTCTACCATCTCTTTATAGAAAAGGGCAGGTTCTTCAATATATGGTAACGACTCTTTTTCGGGTACGCCTTTTCCTCTATTATTCCAGTTTTCGCGCCAAATCTCCTGATTTTTCTTCTCTATTTCTTCATTTTTGGCAATAACCTCGGCGCGTTTTTTATCGCCTTCCACTGATGTATCAACCGGCCAGCCCTTACTTTTGCCGGCAATAAGCACCCATGCACCATTCAGTTTGCCTTTCATACGCTCTAGTTGTTGTCGTGTTTTGGGCTCAATTACCACATGGCCTTTTTGCACGCCTTTGGTTCCTGATGTGTATGAGGGAGTTGCAAAGTGTAGGGTCATGCCATTGTCATCGAGCATACGGCCAAACCATGGGCCACGATTGAAACCCACCGGCAGTTCGCCCACCTCGTCCATAATCACTTCCATGCCCCACTCTTTGAATTTGTGAGCTGCCCATTGTGCTGCATTTTCGTATGCTGCCGAACCTATAAGGCGACCACCGAAACGGTTGCACAGCACATCGAGGTGTTTCATGGTTTGATTGTCGGTTTTGCCAATTTCAATGATGCGGTCAACCACCGGATCGGTCTGTGCCGAAGTTTGAAAGGAGAGTAGCGTTAATAGAAACGCTGAAACCCCAAGCATAAGTTTTTTCATAGTTGTTGAGTTATTGATGAAGAATATTATTTCTGACCAAGTTAATAAAAATCAACAAA
>CAZWOA010000083.1:5920-10642 GCA_964635545.1 uncultured Marinilabiliaceae bacterium | reverse complement strand
AAGTTAATAAAAATCAACAAAACAATAAGTTACAAAAACTCATTTGAAAATATGATTTATATCAACAACCATGAGGTGGGTTGTAAAACTTATCTTACCGGCTCTATATCCAGATAATGGCATTTATTGCAAAATTTCGGAGCTTTATTTTCAAACCACATGGTGCGGAAAGCCCTATATTTTTCCGAATTTAATACATCAATAGTGTTGTTTTCAAATACATTACCAAAGTTAAGCTCATTGGGGAAAGGCTTAGCACAGCATGGCGGTACATATCCATCCCAAGTGATGTAGAAATGCGACCATGGAAATGGGCATTTTTGAAAACTATTATTGGTTTTGAAGTTTCTTTCGGTTACATAAACCTCGGGTGTCTGGGCTATTATTTGGTCGGTTTTAGCCAGTACTGCTTTAAATTCTTGTGTTTGATAGAATTTATAATAGGATTGTTCGATTCCGGTAACTGATGCCAAATTTAAAAGTGTAAAGTCTAAGTATTTGATATTTATCTCTTTGGTGTATCTAACAAGTAGTGGCATGTGCTCATAATTCTCTTTAGTTACTACCATATTTAGCATAATGTCGGTACTGCTATTTTTAGCCAATTCTGAAATAACTCTAAGATTTCTGTCCAATAATTTAAAACTTGATTTTTTTCTGATTTTCTCATAAGTTTCTCCAATTCCATCGATAGATATTTGAATTGTATCTATTTTACCAATCAAATTGGCAACTATGTCAATAAAATTAGGCAGTACTGCATTTGTAGATACAGAAATAATAATACCCTTGTTTTTTGATTTTATATAATCTACAACTTCTTCAATATCAGAATATAAAAATGTTTCACCCATTCCTGTAAGACCAATTGAGTCTAAATATGGCCATATCTCATCTATTATTACTTTTGCCTTATCTATGCTTATTTTCCCTTTTGCCATCTGCTTCCCATAGTCATACTCTCTGGGGCATGTTGTGCAGGCCAGGTTGCATAAATTGGTTAACTCAATCATAATTGTTGAAGGATAGGCTACTTTAGTCGATTTTGTATGTTTATAAAAGTAGTGTTTTATCTTATTACCGACATATTTGAAGAAGTACTTGCCTTTGGGTAAATGTTTTAGCCTTTTTATAGCTTTTTTTATCCGTCTTTTATTCATTTCTATTTTATTGTATAACGATGAAGGTTAGTATTTATTTTTATGCCCTGCTTCCCAATTCAATTACCTCCAGCTCTTTTATCTCTTTTCCATCAATAGCAAAGCGCAAAGCGGTGCGCACACTGTGAAAGCCCGATAGGCCACATGCACCCGGATTCATATGTAAGCAGTTGTATTTATTATCGTATATCACTTTAAGAATGTGCGAATGGCCAGCTATAAACAAGTTGGGAGGGTTATTCTTCAGCGTGTGTGCTATTCCTGGTGCATATTTGCCGGGATAACCGCCTATGTGAGTCATCCACACATCCACCTCTTCACACATGAAACGCTGGTGTTCGGGCAACATATGTCGTATTATTGTGCTGTCAATATTTCCATATACAGCCTTAAAAGGTTTAAATGAAGCGATGGCTTCAATCACCTTTTCATCGCCAATATCGCCTGCGTGCCATATCTCATCCACATTGGCAAACAGCTCATAAAATCGTGTGTCAAAATGGTTGTGTGTGTCTGATATTAAACCAATTCTGGTCATTTATTTGTTGTTATGTTTAGTTGATGGTGAACTGTTTTTCAAATAAAACAGAATAAATGCAAGTATAAGCAGAATAAATTTAAAATAAATATTTACAAAAAATTAAAACATATTCATTATTTTTAATATTTTTAAGCAAATCAATATCCGACACATGGTGGACAGATACAAATATTTTAACCGCGACATCAGTTGGCTCTCCTTTAACCATCGGGTTTTGGAAGAGGCAATGGATAGTGATTTGCCTCTGTATGAGCGTTTAAAGTTTTTGGCTATATACTCATCCAATCTAGATGAATTCTATAAAGTACGAGTTGCCGAGTATCGTAATTCTGCAGAAACTGGAGCTTCAATGCCCGATACCGATAACCCGGCAGAGACATTGAGGCAGATAAATAATATTGTTTCCGGTCATTTGGCCGAATTCAGTAAAGTGGCCGAGGTAGATATACTTAACGAATTGCGCGAGAACGGCATTATACTGTATCAGCACTCAATGCCCACTCATATCGACCATTTGGCATTTATGAAGGATTATTTCTACACCGAGATAATACCTTATCTTCAGCCGGTACTTCTAAATCGTGGTACTCGTTCATTTCTACGAGATAACAGGTTATATTTGGCTATTAAACTGCTTACCCGAAAGAAGAATCACAATGGCAATAAAGGTAACTATAAAAGACGGCCAATTTATGCACTTGTTAAGTTGCCTACCAATGATTTGCCCCGGTTCATTGAGCTGCCTGCCATAGATGTGCTTCATCATATTATGTATATTGATGATATAATACGATATAATCTTCAAGAACTGTTTCCGGGCTACGAAATTGAAGGCGCCTGGGCTGTGAAGCTGGCTCGCGATGCCGATTTGGGTATTGTGGATGAGTTCTCGGGCAATCTGATTGAGAAAATCAGGAAAAATCTGGTGAAACGTAAAACCGGATTGCCGGCCAGTTTCCATCACGATAGGGATATCGATCCTGATCTGCTTCAATTCCTGATGGCTACCTTTGAATTTGGAAGTACCGAACTTGTGGAGGCCGGAAGATATCAGAATATGCAAGATTTTTTCCAATTCCCCAATCCTTATTCCCCTCGGCTTGAGTGGCATTCGCCCGCACCCATACGCCCATACGACATGGAGCTTGCAGGGTCGGTATTTTCGGCCATCAGAAAGCGGGAGAGGATTATGCACTATCCTTATCAGTCGTTCGATTATGTTATTAAATTCCTTAATGAGGCCGCTATAGATCCCAAGGTAGAGGAGATAAAAGTGACGCAATACAGGGTTGCAACCAATTCGGCTGTGGTCAATTCGCTTATTGCCGCTGCTCGTAACCATAAGAAAGTCACTGTGTTTGTAGAGGTTAAAGCCCGTTTCGATGAGGAGAATAACCTTTACTTTGCCGAGGTGATGAAGAATGCAGGAATTAAAATTATTTACAGTATTCCGGGTCTTAAGGTGCACTCAAAAATGGCTCTCGTGCTGCGTAAAGCCAATGGCATCAGAAAAAAATCGTATGCCTACCTCAGCACCGGTAATTTCAACGAGAAAACGGCACGCCAATATGCCGACCACGGATATTTTACCTGTAAAGAGGAGATTATCAGGGATATGGAGAAGCTGTTCATCTATCTCGAAGACCAAAGTAGAAAACCTCGACTGGAAAAACTGCTGGTAACTCAGATTAATCTTAAAGGTACTATTATGAGTAAGATAGACCGTGAGATTAGGTTGGCCCAGGAGGGTAGGGAAGGTTATATCCTGCTTAAAATGAACGGGATACAGAATGCCGATTTGATAAATAAACTCTACGAGGCGAGTGAGGCCGGTGTTAAGGTTGATGTCATTATAAGAGGTATTTGCTGCCTTGTTCCCAATCAACCATTTAGTAAGAATATAAGACTTATAAGGCTGGTTGACAGCTATTTGGAGCACGCGCGCATATGGGTTTTTGGTAATGATGGCAATAAGGAGATGTTCCTTACCTCGGCCGATTGGCTCAACCGAAATATAAACAGGCGTATAGAAACTGCTTTTCCGGTAGAAGATGATGGAATAAAACAAGAAATATTAAGTATATTAGATTTGCAGTTGAGGGATAATGTTAAAGCAAGAAGGATTGATGAAAATCTGAGAAATGTGATCCCCAACACTGACTCGGAAGTTAAAATTAGGGCTCAACACGATACCTACGAAATGCTTCTTGAGAAGAATAACGAGCTGAAACAACAATTAATATCCAAACCATGAAGAGGCTTATACTTGTTAGGCATTCAAAAGCTGAAGAACAGCTTGGTTCGCAGGATGATAAGGATAGAAACCTTAAATCGAGAGGGCGTAGCGATGCGCGCCTGATTGCCGAAAAACTGCTTGAAGAGGGTATTAAACCCGGATTAATTATCTCTAGCTCGGCACGACGTGCTATGCAGACTGCACAGATTATTGCCGACTCATTTGGATATACCAAGGATAAAATAAACTATCACGATTTTATCTATGATGGTTATACTTCGGGTGAGTTTGTTACATTCATTAGTAAGATGCCCAATCATATTGACCAGATATTGGTGGTAGGGCACAATCCTGAAATTGCTATGCTGGCAATTAACCTTACAGGTGGTAATTTTTTCCATTTTCCCACTACGGCAACCGTAGTTATAAGGTTTAATATTGATGATTGGAAGAATGCCAATAGCAGGGAGGGCAAGTCGGAGATGTTTCTATACCCTAAAATGCTGAAGGGGGGAGGTGACGATTTGTAGTGGTGAGTGTGCTTGTGATTCGTCAATAAATATTACTTTTTAGTCACTCCTAAGTTAGGAGCGACTAAAAAGTTATTGTAATATTCAAGCCTTTTTGCTAAGCATAAGGTCTATAATCATTTTGTCGGTCTCTATCATTCCATCCGAGCCTATTTTGCTGAAGTTGCGTATGGTATGTTCCACTTCATCAGTAACAATGCCATCATTTTCGCCGGCACAAATATTGTCCATCGCAAGTAGGGCAGAGCTCACGCT
>CAZWOA010000083.1:0-5820 GCA_964635545.1 uncultured Marinilabiliaceae bacterium | reverse complement strand
CCTTCCAGTAGAAACTTTATATCATCAATAGGAACAGTGGTTGCAAAATCATAAATTGATGCCACAGTCATGCGGCTGTCGGGAATATATGCTTCATGTACTGATGGTTTCAGCTGGTTTTCATCGCCATCAACCACTTTGCCGTTAAGCTCTACCAGAACAATATTGTCGTGCCGCCCTTTTATGCACACTCTTGAGTGGTTATCGCCGTGGTGGCAGTGAGCTTCTACATAAAGTTTATCAACTTCATCGTTAATATCAATCACAATTTTTGATGCTGCCAACAGCTCGTCGGCCTTAACCACTGCATCGTGAGTAACTCCGTCAAGTAGAGCGAGTCGTTGGGCACTTTTGCCAAATACCGCACCAAGGGCGGCTGCCACATACAAACCTATCTTTCCGGTGCCGGGAATGCCAACGCCCATCCCGTTTTTGAATATATTGGAGCTAACATATACTTTCACCTTATCGGGAGTTTCGCCCAGCGCTTCACGTGCTTTTGCCACAGCCAACGATACGGCAATGGGCTCGGTACATCCTAAAGCGGGAACAACTTCGCGTTTAAGTAAATCGATAAAAAACTGATTAATATTGTTTTCCATGATAAAAAAAATAGGTTGCTTTATGTCACAAATATAACTTCAATCAGTATCATTCCTAAGTATTAAAGAAACATATTTTTATGATTTTTATCAAAAAGGTTTGTGATAAGAAAATAATTCCAACATGTTATATGTTGCAAAAAGGGTGCTAAATTGATGATAAATAGTTAATTTTGAATAAAATAGCTAATTATGACTAAGAAAATTGAACTTATTAAAAGTGATATTACTTCTCTAAAGGTTGATGCTATAGTGAATGCAGCCAATAAATCGTTGCTTGGAGGTGGAGGTGTGGATGGTGCAATACACAGGGCTGCCGGACATGAGTTGCTCGATTACTGTATCCCTCTAAATGGCTGTGCTACAGGTGAAGCTAAGATAACTCCCGGATTTAAACTGCAGGCAAAATATATAATTCATGCTGTAGGACCTGTATGGAAGGGTGGTGAAAAAAATGAGGCATCGCTTCTGAGGTCGTGCTATACAAATTCATTGAGACTGGCGGAAGAGAATGGCTGCAAATCGATGGCGTTTCCGTGTATAAGCACCGGTGTTTATGGTTATCCTAAGCAGGAAGCTGCCAGGATAGCTGTGGATGCAATAAATGAATATTTGCAAGATGCTGATTTAAAGGTTGTTGTGTGTGTGTTTGATGATGAGAATTTGAGAATTTATGAGGAGTTGCTAAATGAGTAAATCTAAGATTCAATTATCTAACTAATGATTGTCTGAGCTTAATACACTTTATCAATTACTACGGACTTCAGCCCATGGTATTGCTTTTTCATGTGTTGTAATAACGTGATTTAGCTTTGAAAGTATTGTTACATATAATACATCTTTTGCATTGTTGGTAAGTATAAAGTTTTCTACATTTGTAACATATTAGTTATATGTAGTTTTAAGAATTATCCTTTTTAATAATTCTTTGTATGATAAAAATAGTTATTTCATCAATTTTACTGTTCTTTATCTCCTTATCATTATCGTTTTCGCAATGTGTAAAAACCGGTATTGAGGTGCTTCAGCAACAGAATTTCGATATATTGAAAGGTAAGCGGGTAGGGCTAATAACCAATCCTACCGGGGTTAACAGCCGTTTGCAATCGACTATCGACTTGATTTTTAATGCTCCAGATGTTAAACTTGTAGCCTTGTATGGCCCAGAGCATGGTGTGCGTGGTGATTTTGATGCCGGTGAAACGGTGTCGTCTAACACTGATGCTAAAACGGGCGTGCCGGTTTTTAGTTTGTATGGAAAGAATCATAAGCCATCGGCCGAGATGCTTAAAGGCATTGATGTGCTGGTATATGATATTCAGGATATAGGCTCGCGATCCTACACTTTCATCAGTACCATGGGGCTTGCAATGGAGGCGGCAGCCGAAAATAATATTGAGTTTGTGGTGCTTGATAGGCCTAATCCTTTGGGTGGTAATAAGATAGAAGGTGTGATTACTGAGCCGGCATTCACATCGTTTGTGAGTCAGTTTCCCATTCCATATATACACGGATTTACTGTTGGTGAGCTGGCTATGTATCTAAATGATAATGAGTTATTAAAGGGCGGTGCTAAATGTAACCTCACGGTTGTGATGATGGAAGGCTGGAGGCGTAGCATGTCTTTTGAAGAGACTGGGTTGCCATGGGTGGCTTCATCGCCCCATATTCCCAGTGCGCTCACGGCGGCGTTCTATCCTGTTACCGGCATTTTGGGCGAACTTTATGTGGTGAATATAGGTGTGGGTTACACTATGCCGTTTCAGCTGTTTGGTGCTGAATGGATTGATGCAGAGGCTCTTGCATCTGCACTCAATAATCTTGAACTTGAAGGGTTGATTTTTCGTCCAATTCACTATAAACCCTATTATGGTGCTCAGAAAGGAGTTACAATTCATGGTGTGCAGGTGCATTTCTCCGATTTTGGCAAGGCTGAACTATCAATGATTCAGTTTTATGTGCTTCAGGAGTTGCATAAGTTGTATCCCGACAAAAATGTGTTTGAGTTGTGCGATAAATCACGATTAAGCATGTTCGATAAGGTGTGTGGGACTGATAAGGTCAGGAAAGAGTTTGTTAAAAATTTTGATACTCAGTCTATTGTCAAGTTGTGGTATAAGGATGTGGAACCATTTAGGCAGAAGGCGAAGAGATATTACCTTTATCAATGAGCAATGTTCAATGTGCAATTAACAATGAGTAATGTGCAATTAGGTTCATAATTGATAATTACTCATTGTTAATTGTTAATTGATATTTGATATTTGTTACTTTATACCAAGTTTCTTTCTGATATCTTTAGGGATGGCATTTTTATTTACCATTATGCTCATTGTTTTATACTTAACGTAAGGCACAGAGGCATAGAGATATCCGCCATAAGGATTATCGGTATTCCAGCTGTTTTTCACTTTGTAGTATAGATTTCCGTTTTGGTCTTTAGCCGTTCCGGTGATGTGCATTCCGTGGTCGTCGGTGGTCTGGTAGTTATCGTAAGCTTCCTGGCGCATCTCCTGGGTAACAGTTAATTCTTGTGCCGGACCGTTCATTCCGTAAGCTTGTTTTTGCTCGCGGCTCATTGTTTCCCAACGTGCACGCTCCGAGCCCGACATCTCTTTCTCATCGGTAATAGGCATCACTGCCACACCGTTGCGATGCGAGAAGCCTCTTTCGCTAACGTCGGTAGCCCAACCTACTGTGTAGCCCTCTTTTAGTGAATTATCGAGTACTTGCATAAATTCGTCTATCGGCAGGTTATAAACATGCTCCCATAGCCAGTTGTCCTGAATTTCTATTGCAAATGTTGTGTAGAATGGGTGGTGGGTATAGCTTGATAGCTGTACGTAATCATCAGGATTAAGTCCCATCACTTCTTTCACATAGCTTTGTGGGGTGTATGTTTTTCCATCAACGGTGAAGGTTTGTGGAGCCTCACCAAAGTAGGCGTTGATAATGCCCATATAGCCATTTTTCCAAGCTGTTGACAGTTTTTTATTCGGATTTTTCACTACTCCGTCAAGATACGATTTCAATACCTCGTCAACTTCACCGTGTACGTGGTTTACTTCGCCATAGTTAAGACCTTTGTAGGCCTCTTCGGGCATCATACCATATTTGCCCATAACATATATTACGTCGTGGAATGCACCTCCCGCACCAAAGTTAAGCGCACCATGCAGTCGCACATATCTCTCGCCCTTGTCGGCATAGCAGTTGCGCACAACGAACATCTCCGAAATATCGGCAGGTTTCTTGCCTATGCGCAGCATTTCCGACTCAAGGAATGATATGCCCGAAAAACTCCAGCATGTACCACTTCTAAACTGGTCTTTAACAAGGGTGGCAGGCAGGTCAATTACCGGCTCAAACTTGTAACCTTCGATTTTCTCTTGTGCAATGGCTGGAAGCCCTATGCATAGCGCCATAGCAAGAGTTTTCATCTGTAACTTCATGTTTGTCTCTGTTTTAATTAATGTTCAAATTGTCTAAAAACTGAAACAAAATAAACAAATTATAACCATAAAGTAATGACAAAACGCAATAAATGGGGTTTTATATATTTTTTTGTGATAAAATATTGAAATTTACCTATTGTTAATTTGTTGTAGGTCAGTAATATATCTTTTTATTCTTAATCTGTCTAACTTGCCATTATTGGTATAGAATAGCTGAGGAATGAAAAATATTTTTTTGGGTATCTCATATTTTGAGAGGTGTGTAGCTATTATTTTTCCCAAATTACTAATTCCCATATCCGCTTGGATGATGAGCACAACCTGTTCGCCCAAGACGAGATGAGGTAGCCCTATGATTACAAATGGCGAATTAATTATTGGTTGAAGCTTTTTTTCTATCTGCTCCGGAAATAATTTTATGCCTCCGCTGTTTATTACATTATCGGCTCGCCCAAGAAATGTAAATCGTCCATCGTTGCTTAATTCAACTATATCGTTGGTTATTAGTGTTTTATCTGATATTCCCGGAGCGCCAATAACCAAGCAGCCACGATTGTCGGTCGATAGGAATACTCCATCAAGCGGTGTAAAATAGGTGTCGCCACATTTGCGCAGTGCTATATGCGACACGGTTTCGGTCATTCCGTAAGTTTCCCACACATTGTAGATGCTTAACTGCTGTGCCAATGCCGGAGGAGTGGTTGCACCGCCCAGAATTAGAGTGCCTGAATTATTGAAGTTGAAATTACTGTTAAGCAGTTTTTCGGCCTGAAGAGGTACTAATGCCGTAAAATTATAATGTTCATTATCAGATATTTCCAGTGATGAAGGATTTTTAAAACTGATATCCCATTTGCCAACGAAAGCACGCACAATCATCATTCTACCGGCTATATAGCGAGCTGGAAGTGCGAGAAGAGCTTTTGAGTTTGGTTTGACATCAAAAAAACGGATGGTTTTCTGTGCCGAAAGTACCATTGCCGATTTTTTTATTTCAATAGCTTTGGGTGTTCCTGTTGATCCTGAAGTATTTACGGTTACTGTTTCGGAATCGTTGAGCCATACGGAAATGAAACGGCCAATATCTGATTTCCACTCTTCATCAGAATTAATTAGTGATGGAACTATCTCATTTATAAGTTGTTCTCTGTTGTGATGAACCCCTTCTATAATTAGGTGGTTGTATTGCCTGAAATCTACTCCATCCATAGTTTTTCATCTTTAATGATGAGTCGTGATGGTATATTATTGGTGTAGAGCGACCCTGTACCAAGACCTTGGGGCATTGTGGTGCCAAGTGTGGAAGTCCATTGTGCAATGGCATTGAGGCCTATATTCGATTCGAGCGCCGAAGTTACCCACCAGCCTGTTTTATACTCTTCAGCCAGCGAAATCCACTCCATAGAAGCTTTTAAGCCTCCAAGCAGTGATGGTTTCAGAATAATATATTGAGGTTTTATGGTTTCGAGCATTTCGCGACGCATTTTATTGTCATACACACCTATTAGCTCCTCATCGAGTGCTATGGGCAGGGGAGTGGCGGCACACAAAAGAGCCATCTCCTTCCATTGTCCGGCTTTTATGGGTTGCTCAATGCTATGGATATCAAGTTGGGCGAGTTTAGATAATATTTCTGGTGCATTTTTAGCATCAAAAGCGCCGTTTGCATCCACTCGAAGCTCCAGAGTATCAACACTGAAACGATTTCTGATATATTTCAGTACTTCAAGTTCCTGCTCAAAACCGATGGCGCCAATCTTCAT
>CAZWOA010000082.1:2457-12757 GCA_964635545.1 uncultured Marinilabiliaceae bacterium | reverse complement strand
GCAGACTTGTAAAATTTAACCCCTATGACAATGAATAAAATCAAATCACTAAACGACCTCCGGCAGCTTCGCAACGAGTTGAAAGATAAAATCAACCTCAGGGAGAAGAGTAATAATCCGGAGCAACAGATTCAGATAAAAATTTCGATGGCCACCTGTGGTATTGCTGCCGGAGCCAAAGAGGTGATGAATTTTATGATTGAAGAGCTCGACCGCCACTCGATAGATGCCATAGTAACCCAAACAGGCTGCATGGGATATTGCTATGCCGAGCCCACGCTTGAGGTTACTATACCCGGCAAAGAGCCTGTGGTATATGGCTATGTTGACGAACAGAAAGCTACACAAATCGTGGAGCGTTATATTATGAGAGGCGAACTTGTGGATGGAATTATTCCTGTTAACTACGAATCGATTAACGACAACGAATAATGCTACTGCTATGAACCACAACCTGATAAAAAACCATATACTCGTGTGTGCCGGCACCGGATGCCGTGCATCGCAGGGTAAAGAGATTACCGAAAGCCTAAAGCAATCGGTGCTTCACAACGGACTGGAGAATGAAGTTCAGGTGATACAAACCGGCTGTTTCGGATTTTGCGAGAAGGGGCCTATCGTGAAGATTATCCCCGACAACACTTTCTATGTTCATGTAAAGCCCGAAGATGCCGAAGAGATTGTCTCTGAGCATCTTGTAAAAGGGCGTAGCGTGAAACGGCTTCTCTATATCGACCCAAAAACAAATGAGTCCGTTTCCGACTCCAAACACATGGGCTTCTACCGCAAACAGTTACGCATAGCACTTAGAAACTGCGGATTCATCAACCCCGAAAATATAAACGAATATATAGCCCGCGATGGCTATGCTGCTTTGGGAATGGCCCTCACAGAGATGACTCCCGTATCGGTAATACAAACCATAATCGACTCGGGGCTGCGAGGGCGAGGCGGTGGCGGATTCCCCACAGGACTGAAATGGGACATAACCCGAAAAGTGGAGGCAGCCCAGAAATATGTGGTGTGCAATGCCGATGAGGGCGACCCAGGCGCATTTATGGACAGGTCGATTCTTGAAGGCGACCCGCACACTGTTATCGAGGCAATGGCGATAAATGGTTACTGCACTGGCGCCAATAAAGGCCTAATTTACATTCGTGCCGAATATCCGCTTGCCATTCAACGTCTTAGAATAGCAATAGCACAGGCACGCGACATTGGACTTCTGGGAAATAACATAATGGGTACCGATTTCTCGTTCGATATTGAGTTGCGCTTTGGAGCCGGAGCATTTGTGTGTGGCGAAGAGACAGCCCTCATCCACTCAATGGAGGGTAAACGTGGCGAACCAACCGTAAAACCTCCATTCCCTTCGGAAGTTGGCTATAAAGGGATGCCCACCAACGTAAATAATGTGGAAACTTATGCTAATATTCCGGTGATACTGCTTAAAGGCGCGCAGTGGTTCTCATCAATAGGAACAGCCAACAGCAAGGGAACCAAGGTATTTGCACTTGCCGGAAAGGTTAACAACGTAGGCCTTATCGAAGTGCCGATGGGAACTACCCTTCGTGAAGTGATATTCGACATTGGCGGTGGCATAAAAGACGGAAAACAGTTCAAAGCGGTGCAAACCGGCGGTCCGTCGGGCGGCTGCCTCACCGAGAAGCATCTCGATGTGCCCATAGATTACGACAACCTGCTAAAATCGGGCTCAATGATGGGCTCCGGCGGCATGATTGTGATGGACGAGTCGGATTGTATGGTGGCTGTAGCCAAGTTCTACCTTGAATTTACCGTTGATGAGAGCTGCGGTAAATGTGCGCCATGCCGCATAGGCAATAAACGACTGCATGAGTTGCTGGAGAAGATAACCGCCGGCGAAGGCACCCTTGATGATATCCCGCGTCTGCGTAATCTGGCTAACGTAATCAAGGACACATCTTTATGCGGCTTAGGACAAACATCGCCCAACCCGGTGCTAAGTACACTCGATAATTTCATGCCCGAATACATTGCTCACGTAAAAGAACGTGAGTGTCCGTCACAACAATGTAAAACACTGATACAATATGTGATAGATGCAGTAAAATGCACCGGTTGCACCCTCTGCTCACGAATATGTCCTGTAGATGCCATATCGGGCCACAGGAAGATGCCGCATATAATCAATCCGGCGCTATGCATAAAATGCGGTGCATGTATGGACAAGTGTAAATTTGGTGCTATCAACATCAATTAATTGAGGTAAAGTATGTTTCCAACATTAAACCAGCTGCCATGAAAAATATAAAATTAAATATCGACAATAATCAGGTTGAAGTAAAGGAGGGAACCACGCTTCTTGATGCTGCACGCACAATAGGCATTGAGATTCCAACGCTATGCTACATGAAACTCGACGACACGAATTTTGAGAATAAGCCTGGCGGATGCCGTATGTGTGTTGTGGAGGTAGAAGGCCGGCGTAACCTGGCTCCTGCCTGCAAAACCGAATGTGCCGAAGGAATGAACGTATCCACCCACTCAATGAGGGTTATCAACGCCCGCCGCACAGTGATGGAGCTAATATTAAGCGACCACCCCTTCGAATGTTTAATATGCGCCAAATCAGGCAATTGCGAACTACAGAGCCTTGCTCACAAATTGGGAATACGTGATGTGCCCTACAAAGGGATTCAATCGCACTACAAACAGGATATGTCGCCTGCCATCATTCGCGATATGGATAAGTGCATAGTGTGCCGCCGCTGCGAAACTGCCTGTAACGAAGTGCAGACAGTGGGTGTGCTGAATGCCATCAATCGGGGGTTTATTTCGGTGGTGGCTCCTGCCTTTGAGATGGATCTATCCCAGTCGGCCTGCACCTTCTGCGGCCAGTGTGTTGCTGTGTGCCCCACAGGAGCCCTCACCGAGCGCGACCACACCTGGGAAGTTATCGACGCCCTTGTTGACCCCACAAAAACTGTGATTGTGCAGACAGCGCCGGCCGTTAGAGCCGCACTTGGCGAGGAGTTTGGACTTGAACCGGGCACTTTGGTAACCGGCAAAATGGTATCAGCCTTGCGCAAACTGGGTTTCGACTATGTGTTTGACACCGACTTTGCCGCCGACCTCACAATTATGGAAGAGGGCACCGAGCTTCTACACAGGCTCTCCAAGCACCTCAACGGTGATAAAGATGCCAACCTGCCCATCCTCACCTCATGCTGTCCCGGATGGGTCAACTTCTTTGAGCATCATTTCCCCGAGTTGAAGGATATTCCATCCACGGCAAAATCACCTCAACAGATGTTTGGAGCTATAGCAAAGAACTATTTTGCACCACAAATAGGCGTGAAGCGCGAAGACCTGGTGGTAGTATCCATAATGCCTTGTCTGGCTAAAAAATATGAACGGTCGCGCGATGAGTTCAGCTTAAATGGCGATTCGGATGTAAATATCAGCATCTCAACCCGCGAGCTGGCACAACTGATTCGCAACTCCAATATAAACTTCAACTCACTGGAGAATAGCGAGTTCGACAAGCCACTTGGAGAATCGACAGGTGCGGGGGTAATATTCGGAACCACCGGCGGCGTTATTGAGGCGGCAGTGCGAACAGCCTATGAAGTACACACCGGAAAAACTCTTGACAAGGTTGATTTTAAAGAACTTAGAGGCTTTGAAGGAATACGGTCGGCCACCATCGATTTCGACGGACTGCCGGTTAACATAGGGATAGCCCACGGTTTGGGCAATGCGCGCAAACTGCTTGAAGATATTAAAGCCGGAAAATCACAATATCATGCCATAGAGATAATGGCTTGTCCCGGTGGATGTATCGGTGGCGGTGGTCAACCATACCACCACGGGAAAGTGGATATACTGAAGAAACGCGCACAAGCCATCTATCAGGAGGATAAAAATAAGCCGTTAAGGAAATCGCATGAAAATCCTTATATAATAAAACTTTATGATGAATTTCTGGGTAAGCCGTGTGGCGAGATGTCGCATAAACTGCTACACACCAAATACTTCGACAAACACAGAAACATTGAAATATAAGTATCACCCTAAAACTGAATCACTATGGCACATATAAAACTGCCCGAAAATAAAATAGCTGAGCTGAAGGAGGTATGCACCAAATATAACCACGATAAAACAGAACTCATCAACGTACTTCATTCGGCACAAGGCATATTTGGCTATCTGCCCGCCGAGGTGCAGGAGCTGGTGGCCAACGAACTCAATGTATCAATAGCCCAGGTGTATGGAGTTGTAACATTCTACAGCTTTTTCACCATGCTTCCCAAGGGTGAGCATCCCATCAGTATTTGCATGGGAACTGCCTGCTATGTGCGTGGAGCCGAGAAGGTGCTCGACGAGTTTAAACGCCAACTAAACATGAAGGTTGGTGAAACATCGGCAGATGGAAAATTCTCATTGAGCTGCCTCAGGTGTGTGGGTGCATGCGGATTGGCACCCGTGGTAACCATAGGCGAGCGGGTATATGGCAGGGTAACTTCGGATGATGTGAAAAGAATACTAAAAGAATTTGACTAAATAAATTATTCTTTTTATATTTAAAGCAACATAACCCTCTTGCTATTGATGTGGAACGTTTAAAAAAATGAGCGGTTGAAATAATTCGCTTTATCAATCATAACCCAACAACCACTCCCAATACCAGTATGCCATGTCAATTATATTCACACCACAAAAATATAAACTGCCCGATATTGCCAACCACAACTTCATAGATGGTGATGAGATAGAGGAGATCCTAAGCAATACAAAGCAACCAACCATGGAAGAGGTGCGGCAGGTGATAGAGAAATCGCTCTCAAAACAGCGGCTATCACTTCAGGAAACGGCTGTGCTTATCAATGCTGATGATACCCGGCAGATAAACGAAATTAAGAAGGCTGCTCTTCAACTGAAGGATAAAATTTATGGCAAGCGGATTGTGCTTTTTGCACCGCTTTATGTGGGCAATATGTGCATTAACAAGTGTACCTACTGTGGATTCAGAGCCGATAACACAAGTCAGAAGCGCATTACTTTAAGCCATCAGGAACTTATTGACGAGGTGGAATCACTACAAGATGCCGGCCATAAAAGATTGATATTGGTGTATGGCGAACACCCGCTCTACGACGCACAATTCATTGCCGACACGGTGCGCACTGTCTATTCGGTGAAACATGGGAATGGCGAGATACGGCGGGTTAACATAAATGCCGCTCCGCTCGATGTGGAGGGCTATAGAGTTTTGAAAGAGGCAGGAATTGGTACTTACCAGATATTCCAGGAGACCTACCATAGAGAGACTTACGAAAAAGTGCACCTCTGCGGGCCCAAGCACGACTACGACTGGCGCATCACCGGTTTGGACAGGGCGCAGGATGCCGGCATCGACGATGTGGGAATCGGTGCGCTGCTGGGGCTATACAACTGGAAGTTTGAGGTTTTGGGACTTATGCGTCATGTAAATCATCTGGAAGCAGTATATAACGTGGGCCCTCACACCATATCGTTTCCGCGCATAACTCCTGCATCGGGCTTCAATGTAAACCCCGCTTATATGGTTAGCGACCACGATTTCACACGGCTTGTGGCTATTCTTAGGCTTGCCGTGCCTTATACCGGCATGATACTCACCGCACGGGAGCCGGCTGTGATACGCAACGAGGTGCTACGCTATGGAGTGTCGCAAATTGATGGGGGCACAAATATCGAAATGAAAGGATATTCGAAGAAAAACACAACTCAAGATATTGACCATGAGCAGTTTACCATTAACGACAACAGAACATTGGAAGAGGTTATCGACGAACTTATTAATAATGAATATCTTCCATCATTCTGCACTGCCTGTTACCGCCTCAACCGCACGGGCGAGCACTTCATGGAGTTTTCCGTTCCGGGATTCATAAAGCGGTTCTGCCAGCCCAACGCAATGCTCACCCTTGCCGAATATCTGGAAGATTACGCATCAGAAGAGACAAAAAAGCGAGGCTATCAACTAATTGCCGAAAATCTGGAGTCGTACAGCGACCAAAATTTCAAAGAGAAGCTGGCAACACGACTCGAGATGATAAAGCAAGGCAAGCGCGACCTCTACTTATAAGGCTTCAAACTGGTTTTCAAGCCCTTAAGAGTAGTAAATGCACGGTCAACATCCTCGTCATTCACCAAAATGGTAAACTCATTGGTGGTTGACACAACCTCTTTTATGTTGATGCCTTCCCAAGCTATAAACTTGAGTATCTGATAGTAAAAGCCGGTGGCCGACACATTTTTGGCTGGTAGCTTAACTGTTATCGCCGAAAGGTCGTTCTGGCTATAGGTACACTCCTCTTTGGCAAAGTGGGCCTCTACCAGATGCTGGAATGAAGAGCTTATAACCAGATTCGACTCAAATACGCCACGCACCAGAGTATAGAACACATCATGCTGACTACCAATGGCATTCATCAATGATATGTGACTCTCAAAAATGGTAGCACTATTACGAAAAGTGTAGTCGCTAAGGTTGGAACGCACAATAATATCGCCCAAGTTTTTAAGCAGATGAGATATACCCGACGATACAGTCTGATCCAGATGAGGCACCAAACGGTTAAGAGCCATGATTATGGCACCCTGCTTAACACTCTTTTCTGTTAATTTTTCAACCTGGGGGTGTATTTGTCGAGCCAACGACGATATGTTTATCAGTCCATCGGCAAGTGCCTCAACCACAAAGGGCTTGACCTTGACAATTCTTTCTACAGCTTGACTTATAGTTAGCATATTCAAAAATGTTTATTCAACCAAATGCAAATCTACTAAATGTTAATAAATTAACAAAGGGTGAAAATAGAGGAAATTTTGTTTTTTATATTCCTTTCCTTAAAAATGTTTCTTATTTTTGTCTATTACCACATTAAAACCAGTTATGGCACAATTTACGCTTCAAGGATCAATAGTAGCTATTGCTACTCCATTTAAGAGCAATGGCGATATAGACACTCAGTCATTTGACAAGCTAATAGAGTTTCAAATAGAGAACGGCACCAACGGAATAGTTGTGTGTGGCACCACTGGCGAAACTCCCACCCTCACCGAGGCCGAAGACACCTATATGTTTGAGTATGCTCTTAAACGTGTTAATGGTCGTGTACCGGTTATTGCAGGCTCGGGAAGCAACAGCACCGATGAGTGCATAAAGTACTCAAAAACAGCCGAAAGTACCGGAGTTGATGCACTGCTTGTTGTGGGGCCTTACTACAACAAACCAACCGCCAAAGGTATGTATAACCACTTTGGTACTCTGGCACAGAAGGTTAAATGCCCCATCATACTATATAATGTTCCGGGGCGCACCGGCTCTGCCATTCCCGTTGATGTTACCATGAAACTTGCCAATGAGTTCGATAACATTGTAGGAGTTAAAGAGGCATCAGGCAATATACATAATGTAGCATCATTACTCGCACAAAGACCTGCAGGATTTAGAGTTTACTCGGGCGACGATAGTTTATCTGTGATGACCAACCTACTGGGTGGCGATGGATGTATATCGGTGGCAGCCAATGTGATACCAAAATATTTCAGCCGAATGATGACTGCATCAATTAAGGGTGATTTACAAGAGTCGAGAGAATTATTCTTTAAATATCGTAAATTAATGGATCTACTGTTCATCGAGTCAAACCCCATACCGGTTAAAACCGCACTTGCTGCAATGGGGCTTATTGAAGAGAATTTCAGGTTGCCTATGTGCTCTATGGAAGATGGCAACAAACAGAAACTCATCAATGAGTTGAAGAAGTTGAACATTATCTGATATTTAAACCCTTAAATAATCATGCTGAATACACTGTTGAATCACCGAACCATAAGAAAATATTCCGAAAAAGAGATTGACGACAGCACCTTAACCGACATACTCACTGCCGGCATAAGAGCGTCAAACACCGGAAATATGCAATTATACTCGGTGGTTGTAACACGAGATAAAGTGCAGAAAGAGAAACTCGCCCCGGCGCATTTCAACCAGCCAATGGTTACCCAGGCTCCGGTGGTGCTCACTTTCTGTGCCGATGTTAACCGCACCTCAAAATGGTGCCTTCAACGCGATGCCGAGCCGGGATTCAACAATTTTCAAACATTTATTACTGCCGCTATCGATGCAGTGCTTGTGGCACAGAATGTTACAGTGGCTGCCGAGGCTTTGGGCATGGGCGTATGCTATCTCGGCACCACCACTTACACTGCCGATAAAATAATTGAGATACTAAATCTTCCGCATGGAGTGATACCAATCACCACCATCACAATTGGTTATCCGGCAGATATGCCCCCACTCACCGACAGGTTGCCATTGGAAGCCGTTATTCATCACGAAGAGTATAAAGATTACACTTCTGATGATATTGACCGACTATTTGCCGAGAAAGAATCTGTAGAATTATATCGACAATTCGTGGTCGACAACAATAAAAAAACACTGGCACAAGTATTCACCGACATCCGATATCCAAAGGAAAGCAGTGATAAATTCAGCACCATACTTCTCGATGTAATGAAGAGGCAGGGATTTATCTAAAAACAATAATTAACACCCCCATAGCGTTCTTTTTGATGAAATGTGCATGATTTTTGAATTTGCACTTAATATTATTACCAAAGAGAACACTATGTTAGGAAAGATTTTTAGAGCAACCATTATTTTCAGTGTGTTGCTTAGTACGGGCTGTAGCAAAGATAGCATTGAGGCGGAGGAAGAGGAGAACAGCACAATCCCCGGTAAACCTAGCACCCCCAACACCAAACCGGGTAGTGATTCGGGAGTAAATCCTAACGGAAAACTAACTCCCGAACAATACTATTTCTGGAAAAGCTCAAAAACACCACAAACAGGCAGTAACGTATATTTTGCCTCACCCACGGGCAAAAGCAGTAATACCGGCACTAAAGATAGCCCATGGGATTTAGCCACAGCACTGGATAAGTTCCACACACCGGGCGGCTCACCAAAATCGGGAGCCAGCTACCTATATCTTCGCGAAGGAATATATACCGGTGGTTATGTTGTGAAATTTAATCGTGATGCAGGCTCTACAAGCTCATCGCTCACCGTTATGCCATACCCCGGAGAAATAGCAATATTTGATGCCACCAATAATAAAGAGAGAGAGCACAGCTTATATGTAAATGGCAGCAACATAATTGTTGAAGGCCTCATTTTTACCAGTCGTAATACCAACCGCCTTGCCGGACGAGATAATGTAGTGGGCTGCGGAGGTGTGTTTGATGATGGCTATAACAACCGGTTTATCAGCAACATAGTACACGATGTTATAAACTCAGGCATTGCCACCGAACCAAACACTAAAAACTCATCACCTGCTGCCACAGTATCAAAAGCCGGCGGCACACTGCTATATGGCAATATTCTTTTCAACTGCGGATTTCCTGTTATAGGAGAACAGGGACATGGAAACACCATTTATCTGCAGAACCAATACGGAACAAAAAGAATAGAGAACAATATACTATTCAACTCTTTCCGTGACCAAATTACTATTTACCACTCGGGTAAAGACATTAAAAATGTGGAGGTTATAGGCAATATATCATTTCAGGCAGGTGCACCGGGCTATGTGGGCATGCGTAACATACTTGCCGGTTGCGAAGGTAACCTAACCGACATCACCATAAAAAACAACTCACTGTACCACAATGCAACCAATGCCGAAAAATCGAACCTTCAAGTTGGCTATCAAAGCAATGGTAATAACGGACTTACAGTTGATGGCAATATAATATATGGCGGCGGTGACACCAAAGGTAGCTGGGGTGCAGTGCTCGAAATCAACCGTCAGTGGGCTAACAGTAAATTTACCAATAACCTGCTTGCACATCACGAATCTAATGCACGCTTAGTGTGGTATCCCAATATTGGCAACGTGGAAGACCGTCACTTCACATTCAGCGGCAACCGATACTACATGGGACGTGCCAATAGCAATCAGGCAAGTGGAGAGACATACCAGCAAAACACATACCCTGCTAACGAAGCACGTGTTTACCGCATCCAAGGAGAGAACAGAGCGTATGTGGCAATATTCAACTTCGAGAAGAAAGATAAATACACAGTAAAAGTTGATGGAATATCGGGCAATTACAAAGTGTATGATGCTCAAAACCTTGTGGGTGGAGCCGTTATAGCCGAAGGATCGGGATCATCAATCGAGTTTCCTCTAAAACACACCAAAACCTTCAAACCTGTGGGTACTACCGACGGAACAAACTTTAGAAATGTACC
>CAZWOA010000082.1:0-2357 GCA_964635545.1 uncultured Marinilabiliaceae bacterium | reverse complement strand
TTGCCTGGCATAAAATGGGTTAAATCAACAATATTTATAACGTCATCCTCCTCAATCTTATCATAATCAGCCTCATTGGCAAAAGTCAGCGCCAACATGCCCTGCTTTTTAAGGTTTGTTTCGTGAATACGCGCAAAGCTCTTCACGATAACGGCTCTCACGCCAAGGTGACGAGGCTCCATGGCAGCATGCTCGCGACTACTACCTTCGCCATAGTTATGGTCGCCCACCACCACAGTTGGTATTCCTGCTCTCTTATAGGCACGTTGCACGGCCGGCACAGCTCCATACTCACCGGTTAACTGATTCTTCACCGAATTGGTTTTCTGATTAAAAGCATTTACTGCCCCAATAAGCATATTATCGGATATATTATCCAAATGGCCTCTAAACTTAAGCCACGAGCCTGCCATAGATATATGGTCGGTAGTACATTTACCAAAAGCTTTTATAAGTAACCTTGCACCTGATATACTTTTACCATCCCATGGTGCAAACGGTGTTAGCAGCTGCAATCTGTTACTATCTTCAGCAACTTCCACCACTATTGAATCACCGTTTTCGGCAGGCTTTTGATAGCCATTATCCTCAACCCCAAAACCTTTGGGCGGCAACTCATATCCCGATGGAGCATCAAGTTTCACCTTTTCGCCATCTCTATTCACAAGAAAATCAGTAAGTGGGTTAAAATCGAGCCTGCCTGCAATGGCAAGTGCGGTAACCACCTCGGGCGATGCCACAAAAGCATGGGTGTTGGGGTTTCCGTCGGCACGCTTACTGAAGTTACGGTTAAACGAGTGGATAATGGTATTTTTCTTCTGCAACTCGGCACCGGGTCTGTTCCACATACCTATACAGGGGCCACAAGCATTGGCAAACACCTTCCCTCCCATCGATTCAAATATCGCTATCAATCCATCTCTATCGATGGTGTAGCGCACCTGCTCCGAGCCGGGAGTTATGGTAAACTCACTGTTAATCTTCAGTTTCTTATCAGTTGCCTGCTTAGCTACCGATGCTGCTCTCGATATATCTTCGTAAGATGAGTTGGTGCACGACCCTATAAGCCCCACCTCAATATCTAACGGCCATCCCTGCTCTTTTGCTTTTGCGCCAAGTTGCGATATGGGCGTTGCCAAATCGGGAGTAAACGGCCCATTAACATAAGGCTCAAGCTCCGAGAGGTTAATCTCTATCACCTGGTCAAAATATTTCTGAGGATTGGCATACACTTCATCATCACCCGTAAGGTGCTCTTTTATATTATTTGCAGCATCAGCCACAGCCTCACGGCCGGTAGCCTGCAAGTATCTCTCTATCGACTCATCATATCCGAAGGTAGATGTGGTGGCACCTATTTCGGCTCCCATATTACATATAGTGCCTTTACCTGTGGCACTTATTGATGCGGCACCATCGCCAAAATATTCTAGTATAAAACCGGTACCTCCTTTAACGGTAAGTATTCCAGCCACTTTCAGGATAACATCTTTGGGAGATGCCCAGCCATTAAGTTTTCCTGTAAGCTTCACGCCTATAAGTTTAGGAAACTTCAGCTCCCACGGCATTCCGGCCATCACATCCACCGCATCGGCACCACCCACACCAATGGCAATCATGCCTAAGCCTCCTGCATTTACTGTGTGCGAGTCGGTACCAATCATCATGCCTCCGGGGAATGCATAATTCTCGAGCACCACCTGGTGGATAATACCTGCACCGGGCTTCCAAAATCCGATACCATACTTATTACAAACGGTACTCAAGAAATCGTACACCTCACGATTGGTAATTTTAGCCACTTTAAGGTCGGAGTTGGCGCCCTCAAAAGCCTGTATCAAGTGGTCGGCATGCACTGTGGTTGGCACGGCAGTATGATTACGCCCCGCATGCATAAATTGCAAAAGAGCCATCTGTGCAGTAGCATCCTGCATGGCCACCCTATCAGGATTAAAATCAACATAGGAAACACCCTTGGCAAAACCACCCTTAGGAATTTCAACTGCCGAATGCGAGTAGAGAACTTTTTCGGTAAAAGTAAGAGGACGACCAACAATATTACGTGCATTACCAACTTTTTGGGCTAGTTCGGCATACACCTTTTGTATCATTTCAATATCAAACACCATAATTGAGTATTAATTTAAAATCAAATGTATCAAAAATATCACAATATGACAAAACGCATATCTTTTATAATACATTATTTGATTAACAACTCATCATTATCTTTTGTTGAACTTGACAAGATAAATTTTCAATTTTGATGATTCGCCCAAATCATAATCCACATTAGGCACAAAATAAAGTGCAGATACATTTTTCAAATTAAGGCCTATAGCTCTACTTTCGGCAGG
>CAZWOA010000081.1:3071-13458 GCA_964635545.1 uncultured Marinilabiliaceae bacterium | reverse complement strand
ACAGAAAACATCAGCAAAAAGTACCTAAAAGCTCAAGATGACCATCAAAAAGTAAAATCGGAGAGAGAATTGGTGCTGCAAGGCAGAGATGCCGATATTGTTGAAAAGGAGATTGGAGATGCAATTCAAAAGCTGGCAACCGATATTGAAACAGTACAGCAAAAACAGCAAAACATAAAAAGCGACCTCGACAAACTGGAGGCCACACTCGACAGTATGCGTGGCGATATTGCCCAGAAAGAGGCAAGTACAGAAAAGCACAATAAGACCACCACCGACTGGTGTGAAGCGCAAAATCCGCCAATAACTATCGGGCAACTTACAGAGTTACTGGCCAAAGATATGGCGTGGGAAGAGCGGGAGCAACAAGAGCTGGATGCAATATCGGCAGCAGTGGAAAAGGGAGAAACCATTGTGAAAGAGAGATCTGCAAAAATTGATGAACACCACACACTTCCATCAAAGCCACATCCTGAAGATGAAACTATTGAAACACTGAAAGTTGCAATAGCTGAAGCGATATCAGAAAAAGATGGGAAAACCAACCTAAAGGCAGAGAATAGCGCCAAACTATCTAATAATGAGAAGAATATAATCAAATTTGCAGATATAAAAGCAAACCTTGATAAACAGCAAAAAACTACCGACAACTGGCTTCAACTCAACAAGATACTAGGCTCGGCCGATGGCGACACATTCCGTAAGATAGCGCAAGGATACACTCTGGATTATCTGTTGATAAATGCCAATACCCATCTCGACCAGCTATCGTCGCGCTATAAACTTGAACGTATAGGCGACAGTCTTGCGCTTCAGGTGAAGGATAGCTATATGTGCGACGAACGACGCTCGGTGCTGTCACTATCGGGAGGTGAGAGCTTCCTGATATCACTGGCTCTGGCTTTGGGGCTCTCGTCACTGGCCAGCGACCGCATCAATGTTGAGTCGCTCTTCATCGATGAAGGCTTCGGATCGCTCGATATAGAAACGCTGCGGGTAGCAATGGAGGCACTCACCACGCTGCAAACCCAGGGGCGCAAAATAGGCGTTATTTCGCACGTTCAGGAGATGACGGAAAGCATTGCGGTAAGAGTTAACGTAGAAAAAAACGGACAAGGAAGCAGTAAAGTGAGAATATCATCGCACTAAATGAAAAAAATGATAAATTCAACCTCGTTAACCATTTAAACAATATTCAAATCAGAAACAGATGAAAAGACAACTAATCGCAGCATCGCTATCGGCAATGATGCTTGCCGGCGCAGTAACCAACGCATCGGCACAAGAGGAGCGGTCGGAGATTGCCGACCAGTACAAATGGAACGTTTACGACCTCTATGAATCGGATGCCACATGGAGTGCCCGCAAGGCAGAATTGACAAAGAAATCGGAGCAGATACTATCCTTCAAAGGCACATTGGGCGAGAGTGCCCAAAACCTGCTTAAGTATATGCAATTCAGCGATGAACTGATGAAAGAGGCCTCGAGACTCTCGTTATATGCATCGTTAAAAGCCGACTCCGACCTGCGCGATGCCGACAACCAGGCACGCCAGAAAGAGCTTAGCCAATTCTTCGTTGAGTATAGCCAGAAATCATCGTTCATATCGCCCGAGCTGGCAGCCATACCAAAAGAGACGATGGATAAATTCATAGCCTCAGAACCGGGTCTTGCCATCTATAAAATGGGATTGGAGCGCATCTACCGCATGAAAGAGCACACCCTATCGCCTGCAGAAGAGGCACTTATGGCAAAAACAGGACTTATTACCGGTGCTTCAGGCTCTATATTCCAGGTATTTAGTGATGCCGAGATGCCTTGGCCAACCATCACCCTTACCGACGGCAGCCAAGTGGAACTCACCAAACAGGCATTTAGCGAACTGCGTTCATCAAGCAACCGTGGTGATAGAGAAATCGCGTTCAAAGCATTTTGGGATCATTACAAAAAATTTGAGGGAACCTTTGGCGAGATGCTCAATGGAGCCGTTAAAGAGCACGTTTTCAGAGCCAAAGCGCGCAACTACGCCTCGTCACTCGATGCAGCTACCAAGCCCAACAACATACCCATGGAGGTTTACCACTCACTAATTGATAATGTGAATGCCAACCTGCCCACATTCCATCGTTACCTCGAACTTAAAAGGCGCATGATGAACCTCGACACCTTGAAATACTCCGATATGTATGCATCAACAGTGAAGGGCGTTGAACTTAAATACAGTTACGAAGAGGCTCAGGCACTGATACTTGAGTCGCTCAAACCACTTGGCAAAGAGTATTATAGTGTTGTGGACCACGCATTTAAAAACCGCTGGATAGACGTGTATCCCAACAAAGGCAAGCGAAGCGGTGCCTACTCCAATGGAGCTGCCTACGACGTGCATCCCTACATATTGATGAACTTCAACGACCAGTACAACGAAGTGAGCACCCTCACCCACGAACTAGGGCACACAATGCACAGCTACTTCAGCAATAAAACGCAACCCTACGCCACATCGCGTTACGTAACCTTTGTAGCCGAAGTTGCATCAACCTTCAACGAAGTGCTGCTCAACGACATGATGCAGAAGAAGATAAAAGACAAAGAGCAAAAAATGGCACTTCTGATGAGCATGCTCGACGGATTTAAGGGAACACTATTCCGCCAGACACAGTTTGCCGAATTTGAATTGCGCATACATGAGGCTGCCGAAGCAGGCACACCACTTACCGGTAAGGTACTCAGCCAGTTATATGGCGAGATTGCCCGCAAATATTACGGTCATGATAAAGGAGTTTGCATCATCGACGACAATGTGGCTGCCGAATGGGCCTACATACCACACCTTTACATGAACTTCTATGTGTATCAATACAGCACATCGTTTGTGGCATCACAGGCGTTGACAGCCCAAGTGCTGGCAGGCGAAAAAGGTGCCAAAGAGCGTTACATGAAATTCATTTCGGCCGGTGGTTCCGATTACCCCATCAACCTGCTTAAAGACGCAGGAGTTGACATGACCAGCGCCGAGCCATTTAAGGCAACAATAGCCACCATGAATAAAATAATGGACGAGATAGAGCTTCTACTGAAAAAGAAATAATAATACCACAAACAACTCAAAAGCCGCAACAGCATGATAGATAAATGCTTTGCGGCTTTTTTAATGTGACAAATTAGAATCTTGGATTTCTTAAAAAGAAGCTACAACCTATAGTTATACGAAACGTAATTATTATTAAGACCAAAATTTCATCGTATAATGCCGATGTGATAGCCGTTTATACTAATGCAATTGGCATAGTACGGATATCCAATCGGTATTATACTTCTATTGGTTTTCGCATATTATCCATAACACTAAGAAGATGCTTTTGAATGAATTACAAATTCCAATCCCCTCTCCTACCTCAACCAATCATCCCCTCCCGCACGCGCAAATATACCACGCCGGCCACTATTGCTATTCCAAAGCTGATGAGGGTGCCAATAAGGATATATTCGGTGAGGCGGATGTCTTTCTTCTCTTTGAGGTCGCCAAACCTGAATATCGACTTGGCGGCAAGCAGAAAACCAATTCCTTCCCAAAAGGAGATGATTACAAAGCCAAACACAAACAGCCGCTCAATAATACCTATATATTTACCTGCATTATGTAATCCGTCATTGGGTATAGGGTATTTGAACAGTTCCATTATCTTCCTCATAAGTACCGACGATGCAGTGGTAACAACTATTATTGCTATCACAAACAGGTAAACTTCGGCGCTTAACAGGTTAGCAAAATCAATCTCAAATCCATAAAAATGATTGACAAACAGCGCAATAGCTATAAAATGAAGAATCTGGTCGAAAATAAGATTTGCTGCATTATTAATCCTACCGTTAATCAATATTTTTGTTATTATATCGATTATAAGATGCGAAAATGCAAGAAGCAGCACCGGCACAATATATTGCTTGGCAAAACCGGTTAATAGCAATAACAGCACCAAGTGAACTCCCACATGGGCATATAGATATGGCGACTTAAGTTTCCCTCTGCGGATGCCTTCAACCATGCTATCGGGTTGAAACACGAAATCACCCAACAGGTGAGCCAGTAACAGTCTCATTACCAAATCGTACATTGCTCAATCTTTTTTGTATATAACCCTACTGCCTCCATAATTTCGCTATAACCGCCTCGCTTCAATGCCAGGCTTACTGTAGAACTTCTCTTCCCCATCAAAACAGCCAACTCTTTCTGTTTCAATCCTTTATTAGCAAGAGAATAATAGACCGCTTCCGAAGTTGCCGGTTTCCAACCATCACTAATAAAACTAATAAGTTTTAATATGGTTTCAAAGTAATCGTTGATATCAGGCCATGGAGTTTTGATGAACAGCGTATTATTCTTCATCAGTTCAATACCATCGCCCGAATTGATGAATGCAGTGCCGTTGGATTCGGTAACCCTGCTGCCGCTGTAACTTTTATCGCCCACCCCTATCGACATACGCACGTCTATCTGTGCATTTATTTTCACCAGTGCCTTAATGCACAATGCAACTTCGAGGGCATTGCCAACGGTGGTCTCCAGCTGAAAACTGTCACCGCGGTATATCTCCCACTTCGCACTGTCGCCAACGGCAATATCCAGATATTTCTTAAGCCGGGGCAGCCAAATATCAGAATTTACTTCTCTCGAATTGATAATATCACCTGTTATAACTGCTATCATAGGTCAAATATTTTATCAAATATAAGAAAAATATCAAAATTAATTAGCCTTTTTAAGCTAATTATTAAAAAATAGTCTTTTTAGGCTATTTTATTAGAATTAGCCTTTTTACGCTAATTCATTCTGAATATTTATGCCGAAAAGGTACTTCAACATTAAAACTGATATTATTATTTGAATATGGATGAACAAACTCAACTTTTGCAGCATGAAGATACAGTCGCTCAGCACGTTGCCCATACAACTCATCACCCACGACAGGGCATCCAAGTCCCATTTTATGTGCACAATGAACCCTAAGTTGGTGTGTGCGTCCTGTTACCGGATTTAGCTCCACCACAGTTCGATTGCCTATTCTCTCTATCACTCTCCAAATTGAGATTGCTTCTTTACCTTTTTCAAAATCCACCATCTGCATAGGGCGGTTTATATAATCGGCCGAAAGAGGCAACGACACTTCTCCCGAGACACCAACTACAACACCATCAACTACAGCTACATACTTCTTTTTTACTTGCCGCATTTCAAACTGCGCCTGCAAATGCCGGTATGCTTCACCTGTTTTGGCAGCAATAAGCAGTCCCGAAGTTTCCATATCCAGCCGATGTACCAACAGCGGCCCTGTAGCATCGGGATAGAGCGAAATTAGGCGTTGCAGCACCGAATCGGACTCACCACGGGCAGGCACCGACAACATTCCGGCAGGCTTATTAATTACCACTATCCACTCATCTTCATACACAATATCGAGCGGCTTTGATGCCATGCGGTGATGATTACGCTGTGCATCATCAACATTTAGCCCCTGCAACATATAATTAAGTATCGGCTCACATTTTCCTTTGCAGGCAGGATAGAAACGGCCATGATGTCTTATCACACTCTTGGGTGAGCTGCCCCACCAAAACTCAGCCATACAAATGGGCGTCAAGTTGTTGGCAAATGCATACTGAAGCAGTTTGGGCCCTGCACACTCGCCTGCACCCGCAGGAGGCACGCCTTGAGCTGAGGGTGCAAATATGGCGGGAAGTCCGGCAATATGACCTTTTGCATTAAGCATGCCGAAACAATCAAAAATTTTCATCTGCAATGCCGACGACAGCATTCTGCGCCGCTCCTGAAGCCCGTTCAAACGTTGGGAATAGACATTTACAGCCCTTTTCTTTTCATCAATAACAGCGTCGAGCCTACGTTGAAGCCGCTTATGCTCAGCTTTATCATGCTGGCTCTCCCGCACAAATTCTGCTAACGTGCCGGCATCACATCCCAACGCCCGCACTGCTTCACGTTTCTCTTTGCGTTCCCTTATCTTTGCTGATGAAGCCGCAATCTCACGTCCGGCATCAATTATTGTTAGTTCTAAATCATTAACAGACCGCTTAAAATCACCATCACTCTCAATTTCAGCAACTTGTCTATTTATATCGGTAATCTCCTGCTCTTCAATTTTGAAAAAGCCATCGGGATTGAGAAGATCATAAACCGGCGGCACAAAATTAGGATGATGATTGCTCCCGGCCATATTACCCGAAAAGGCTGCCAGATAGCCCAATGCACCGCCGGCACAGCGCACCACCAGTACTCCAAACATCTTTCCTGCTTCCAGTTCATCACGCCACCCATTCTGTTTTGCAATAACTGCCTTCAGTTCATCAGCAGCCACAACACACAGTGGATGAGGCTCATCAGCAAAAGGCGAAGGAAACGACTTCGGAAGTTCTATATCATCAATATTGGTAGCAAAACTGTTAATCATACAAAAATAAATATACCACAAAGATAGTTTTCAATTTCCTTTTACAGATGATTTTCATAAATTTACGATAATCAAGCAATTCAAAAATTATGGAAAATATCATCAGCAATATTCGTAATATACTGAACGAAAACAAAGATGAAAAAGTGCGTGAAAGTGGTCTCCGTTTTTTTAAAGAACCAATAAAAATTCACGGACTCAAAAGTGCATTTGTTAACCAGCTGGCAAAAGACAAGCTGAAACAAATCAAACAACTGCCTAAAAATGAGACATTTGCATTATGTAATAAATTATGGCAATCGGGCTATCTCGAAGAGGGTTATATAGCATGCAATTGGACCTTTAGCCAGCGCAAAAATTTTACTGATGATGATTTTGCCACCTTCGAGCGGTGGATTAACAACTACATAACCAACTGGGCAACATGCGACACATTTTGCAACCACACCATGGGAACCCTGGTTGAGATGTTTCCGCACCGCATCAAAGATTTGAAACAGTGGACGCAGAGCAGTAACCGCTGGGTGCGACGTGCTGCAGCAGTATCGCTCATCGTGCCTGCCAAAAACGGGCTATTCACCGATGATGTGTTCGAGATTGCCGATTTACTACTCAACGATGGCGAAGATATGGTGCAGAAAGGCTATGGATGGCTGTTGAAAGTAACAAGCCAGGCAAGCGATAATCACCGGCAGATGGTTTTAGATTATGTGACTGATAAAAAAGCAGTTATGCCACGCACTTCTCTTCGCTATGCCATAGAGAAGATGCCTGCCGAAATGCGACAAGAGGCTATGAAACGATAATTATAAAAGCGACAACTGCTTATTTTTATTTTCGATGGCAAGCAGCTTTTTCTTGGCATCCAGTCCGCCGGCATACCCCACCAGCTCGCCATTGCTGCCAATTATACGATGGCAAGGTATGATGATTGAAATGGCATTAGCTCCATTGGCCGATGCCACCGCGCGCACTGCACTATCGCGATTCATCATTTTGGCCAATTCGAGGTATGACGATGTGGTTCCATACTTCACTTCCATCAAGTGTCTCCATACCTCTTTTTGAAAGTCGGTGCCGGCCATCAGCAATGGCAAATCGAAAACAGTTCTAATGCCTTCAAAATACTCGGTCAACTGCTGCATAGTGCTCTCTATCAGCGGAGTGCTCATCCATCGGTATTCACAGCCAAAGATTTGAGTAATGCGCTTATCAATAGCTGTGCGCATACGTCGATAACGCCAGTCACACAAGCATAACTCTCCTTCATAATCGCCTATAACAAGCTCACCCACAGGCGTTTTAAAGTAGCACACATCTATCATTTCTCGCCGGGTTTTATTACATGAATATTACGCCATTTGCCACTTCGGAAGCGACGAACCATAATAGTGCTAAAAAGCAAATAGGAGATTACAACTATCACCCAGCCAAAAGTTGCCGAAAGGTCGAACACATTGAGCGACAGATATAAAACAGGGACAAACAGCCAGTGGATAACCACCGACACCACCATTGTATAGTGAGTGTCACCCGCACCACGCAAGGCACCAATAAGGGCAATCATCACAGCCTCCACAAGAACATACAATGATGCCACCCTAAGCATGGTAATTGCCATTGCCACAGCGGATTCAAACACGGGGTCGTACTCGCTTGGATGAAATACCCGCACCAACTGCTCGGGAATAAAAAGGAACAGCACCAACACCACTGCCGAGTAGAAAATGCCAATCTTTATAGCCGAGAAAGCCGAACGGTTAGCGGCACTTTTTAAGCCGGCACCCATATAACGCCCCACAAGGCTGGTTACTGCAATTTCGATTCCCAACAGCGGAATAAACGAGGCTAAGTCCCAGTTAAACATCACTGTGGTAGCTGTTGCAGCCACTTCTCCTTTTGCATGAAAAAGAGTTACCATTGCCGAGAAAGCCACAAAATTGAGAAAAAACTCCAATCCTGCCGGGGTACCATAATATACCAATTTGTACATCAGTTTTTTACTGAAATGAAACGACTTCATCACAGCAAATTTTATCCTGTTATTCTTTCCCAGATATTCAATCAACAGAACAATAACACCTAACAGTGAGCCCATTATAGTTGCAAGGGCGGCACCTTTAACTCCCATGGGTTTTATACCGAACTTACCAAAAATCAATACATAATCTAATAGAACATTAGCAACCATAGCCACCACTGTAGCCACCATAACCACCTTAGTGCGGCCAATACCTGTAAAATAGCAGCTCAACGTGTGGCGCATCATCATAAATAGTGAGCCCCATGCAAGTACTGTAAGATATTCGGTTTGCAGATGAATCTGATTATCAGGTACTCCCATATAAATGAATGCACTCTTGGCCCACTGAACAAGAAAGAGTATTACCGGCCAGGCAGCTATAGTGATTATCATTGCTTGAAAAGCAACTTTTGTGGTAGCCTCCTTCTTCCCTGCCCCATAATATTGTGCCACCAAGGCGGTTGAATATCCTGTAAGTCCTATAAAAAAGAACATCAACACATGCATTGCCACCGAGCCACCAAGGGATGCATTCATCTCGGCAGAGCCAACACGGGCAAGTAATAGCCTATCGGTAAATGTCATTATTCCATCACAGGCCGACGAAACAATCATTGGAAATGCAAGATATAAAAGCTCACGTACTCCGCCCGGAGTGAACGTCGCTTTATCTTTAGATATATATTGAAACATAATAATGTGCGTTCGGCATATTTGTCAAATTGGTAATTTCTTACCGTTTAGTTTTAACCTCTTTAGCTTTAATTTCTTCTTCCGCTAGGTTTTTACTTGTATGCTAAACTTTTTTACTCTTATCATAATGTTGTAAGTTGCACGAAAACTCAAATTTACGAAAAAGTTTTAAACCAAGTGCAAAATAGCCACTTTTGCAACGCCGGTGTAATCGGTTAGCAGTGTTTAGAATAGTCGTTCGGCATCAAACAAAGCGTTGTAATTAATCTTAATATTAAAAATGTATCAACAAATTTAAGAAAGCAATTACCTGCTGGCACTTTAATTGGAAAAATGTACTATTTTTGCACCGTTAAAATATTGGGACAGTTCGAAACCATCCTGTCGTTAAACAAAACTATGGGCCATGTGCGTGTGCAAAAATCAATTAACTGGTAGAGGCTTCTCTATTGGCATAATTTTGTTTTCATATCGTCTGTTCCCTATTTTGTTTCCCAGGTTGTGCCTGTCCCTCCATAAACAGACAAAAATGTCAAAAGCAGTAGTATTACTTTCCGGCGGACTCGACTCGTCGGTGGCACTATATCTGGCTAAAAAGGCCGGTCATGAGGTTCATGCGCTATCGTTCGATTACGGACAGCGACATAACAAAGAACTTGAATGTGCAAAGGCCATAGCCAATGCAGCCGGTGTGGCTTCACACCAGTTGGTCTCCCTGAATCTCGATTTGTGGGGTGGCTCATCACTTACCGATAAAAGCATGGAAGTAGATGATGGCGATGTTAACCGCTCCGACATACCGGTTACTTATGTTCCGGCACGTAACATGGTCTTCCTATCTATTGCGGCATCACTGGCCGAGGCCAAAGGTGCACGTCATATCTATATAGGGGTTAGCCAGGTGGATTATTCGGGATATGTTGATTGCCGCCAGGAATTTATCGATGCAATGCAATTTGCCATCAATAAAGGTACTGTGATGGGTGCCGAAAAAGGCGAGACAATAACCATTCATGCACCATTTATCAACATGACTAAGACAGAGGAGATAAAACTGGGTAAGGAACTGGGAGTTAACTTCGGATTGACTTGGAGCTGCTACCGCGGAGGCGAAAAACCTTGCGGCACATGCGACAGCTGTCTGCTAAGAGCCAAAGCGTTTAAAGAAGCCGGAGTGGTGGATGAGCAATGAGCAATGGGCAATGAG
>CAZWOA010000081.1:0-2971 GCA_964635545.1 uncultured Marinilabiliaceae bacterium | reverse complement strand
CAAAGCGTTTAAAGAAGCCGGAGTGGTGGATGAGCAATGAGCAATGGGCAATGAGCAATGAGAGTAGCAGAGTGACAAAGTGAAAGAGTTGAAGAGAGAAAGAGTTAAAGAGTTAAAGAGTTAAGAATCTTACTTTGCATCTCTCGTTCCTCTCGTTCCTTTTATTCCTTTCGCCCCTCTAAAAAAAACAACAATGACAAAACTAATATTAGCAAAAGAGGGTGTTTTCCCAATAACCAAGGATGCCAACGGCAATATGCTGAATGACACTCCTGCTACCGGCATGAATCTATCGGGCACGGTGCAGGGCGAAGGCTTACTGGCTGGTATTCCATCGCTTTTTATACGTCTCTCGGGCTGTAACTTACAGTGTATGTGGAGAATGTGCAATGGTGAATATAGCGGTTGCGATACTGCTTATGCCTCTTTTCATGCCACAGAAACTATGAAACTCAATATTGAGGAAGTTGCAAATATCGTTAAGCACAACCTGGGAAATATGCGCCATGTAGTGATAACCGGTGGTGAACCTTTCCTGCAAAAAGATGGCGTGGCAGAGTTATGTGCCAAATTAAAGGAGATTCCCGGCCTGCACATCACTGTAGAAAGTAATGGCACCATTTTTCATAAGGAGGCGGCTCATAATATCGACCTGTTCAGCATATCGCCCAAACTCGCCAACTCCACTCCTGATACCGAAAAACTGATTCACTTTAATCTTCAGCATAAACCGACAATTATTCAACATCATCAAAAACAACGATTTAACCTATCTGCAATTCAAAGTTTTCTTGATTTTGCAGTACAGAATAATCGCGACTTACAACTAAAATTTGTAGTGGCAACTGCCGAAGATGCACATGAGATAAAACAGCAATACCTAAGCAAACTTAAAGGCTGGAAAGCAGATAACATACTGGTAATGCCACTTGGAGGAACCCGTGAACATCTTAAAATATCGGCTCCCATAGCAATGAAGATGGCAATAGAAAACGGATGGCGATATGCACCGCGAATCCACATCGACCTGTTTGGCTCAAAATCGGGAGTGTAAATTATAAAATCATCAGCAATGACAACAGAACCAATTGAAGGTAAGGTACTTGGCAAAAGAGTAGATTACCCAAAACAATATACGCCGGAGCTTTTGGTGGCCGTTCCCCGCCACCTCAACCGCGAGCAATACAATATTGAAGAAAATAATCTGCCGTTTATAGGTTTCGATGCCTGGCATGCCTATGAGATTGGATTTTTAACTGAAAAAGGACTTCCGGTTTCAGGAGTTTTAAAGTTGGTTTACCCCTGTAACAACCCTCATATCGTTGAGAGCAAATCACTTAAACTTTACCTCAACTCATTCAACATGGAGCGACGCGGGAAAACTGCTGCTGAAGGAGTTAAGATTATTATTGCCCAAATTAAAGCCGATATCGAGAAGTTGCTACACACTCCTATTGAGATACAATTCTTTGATACAGAGAGTGATGGAGGTTATGATTTTGATAGTTATGAGCTTCTCGAAAAAATTCCGGAGATGGAGAACATAACCTTCAACTCATTCACTGAAGACCCTGAACTACTGACGGTTACTAACACTAAAGGCACACTTGATATTGCCACACACCTGCTGCGCAGCAACTGCAAAATAACTCATCAGCCCGACTGGGGAAGTGCATTTATACACATCAAAGCCAATAAATTGCCCGACCTGCAAGGATTGATGCAGTATCTTGTATCATTCAGAAATGAAAATCATTTTCACGAGGAGATTTGCGAGATGATCTACAAGCGGCTGTGGGATATATTTAAACCGCAAGAACTTTCCGTAACCTGCATTTACACACGCCGTGGAGGTATCGACATATGCCCGGCACGTGCAAGCCACGAAAGTTTGCTGCCTACAAAATTACTAAACGCCAAAATGCTTAGCACCAAGCTGTTAAAACAATAAAAAGTTATACTTCAAAAAGGAGCACACTTAAAACCCAAAGATATATTCACCTGTCATCCAACCACTTGCAACGTGCATAAAAAATACGCTGGATAATTTAAAATAATATAATATAATAATTGTAATATTAATTCGTGAAAAGTACTATGTTTGTGCGTATATTTGGGAGTTGTAGGCAAGCCAAGACAGTGCAGTGTGGACACGGAAGAATTGTGTACGACTTGATAGTGCAGTAGAAAATGATGTAAAACATTTGACAATTTAAAATATGAGACAAATAACAAAATATTTTTTCATTCTATCAATGTTGATGATTTGTATGAATGTTACAGGTCAAAATCGTGATGATGACATTTTGTCGGATAGTACTAAACTCGCAGAATATATTTACATTAATGTACATTATCCTTTGATAGATTTAGTAAACAATATCGAAGGCACAGCGGTTTACAAATTTGAATTTGATAGCATTATAGGAGTAAATGAAATAAAAATAGTCAATTCGAGTGGCAGTAGCTCTCTTGACAGAGAGGGAATACGTTTACTTTGGCAAATTCCAAGACAAGGAAATGAATACCCTACACACGAAATATCTATAAATTTCAAATTGTCCGACAATAAGATATACGAATTGTCCGAAGTATTAGAAAATATGCCCGAATTCCCAGGTGGTAATGCGGAAATGGTCAAATTTATTTCCAATAATTTTAACTGGCCATCCGAAGGAGCAGAAATGGGAATTCAAGGGAGCGTATTTTGTGGGTTTGTTATAGAAAAAGACGGCACAATTAATATAGTGGAAATCGTGAGACCATTACAGCATTGGTTTGACGCAGAAGCAATGAGAGTTATAAAGAGAATGCCTAAATGGACAGCAGGTAAAAAAGACGGGAAACCAGTTCGTGTGTATTTTATGCTTCCTGTAAAAATTAACTTACAATAGTGATGACAAAAGGCCAGCCTACAACAACTAAGGTCTCGTTTTGCCCAACGGGCATGAAATGAGACCGCTGTTGAACG
>CAZWOA010000080.1:0-13915 GCA_964635545.1 uncultured Marinilabiliaceae bacterium | reverse complement strand
GACGTATTGGTTATATCCTACCGATATATCGCTGCTCTGCAGCTTTTTACTTTTTTTCTACCTTTAATTTTTTAACCCTTTAGCTCTTTAACTCTTCAGCAATTCCACTTTCGCCTCTCTTGTACTTTCTTACTCAATCTCCACAATGGTAATGCCTGAGCCGCCAAATTGTACGTGCTCATCACGCATTGATGCAACAAATGGTAAGGTGCTTATATATTGTCTAATCATTTGTCGTAATATGCCGTTCCCTTTGCCGTGTAATATCCTTACAGTAGGTGCTTCGCACATCACTGCTTCATCGAGTATGGTGGCTACCATATCTATTGCCTCGTCGGTGCGCTTTCCACGTACGTCAATTTCTGATTTGAAATTGAGTTTGCGTTCTCGCACTGCATCACCTACATTTGATGAAAATGATGTTCCGGCAGTGTTGCGTATCTCTTTTTTAGCTGCGCTATTACTTACCTTCTCCAATCTGGAAAGTTTTACAGTTGAGTATAAACTGCCAAAAGCAACAACTGCATCTTTGCCGTTTATCTCCATAATCTGGCCGGGCACCGACTGGCCTTTCAGGCGTACATAATCTCCCTTTTCTATGGCAGTATCATCTGTTTTGGGTTTTATAGATGTTGCTTGTTGCGGCTGGTTCTCTGCCTTTTCGCGTTTTTCGGCTTTACGTCGTTCTCGATCTTTTATTTGGCTAATTTTTCGCTCCACAGTATCCTCGTCGGCTGTTGATTGACTAACTGCCTGTTCCTTAAACTCGTCTAGTTGTTTGCGTGCAATTCGAGTCTTCTCCTTTTCAGCTTGAGTTTCGCGTATGGTGCGTATGGTGCTCTCAATCTCCTTATTTGCGTTAGAGAGTAATTGCTGAGCTTCATTACGGGCCTTTTCAAGTATTTCACGCCTTTCATTTTTAATATTTTGAAGGCTGATTTGGTATTTTTCAAGAACATCAGAAAGTTTCTTTTCGTTGTCTTTTATATTCTGACGCTTCTGTTCCCAATATCTCTTATCGCGAATAATCTCACGTAAGTGTTTGTCAAAATCAAACCTATCCTGACCTATTTTATCTTTGGCATCGTTTAGAATCGATTCAGGAAGTCCTATTTTACGAGCTATTTCAAATGCAAACGAACTGCCGGGCTGGCCCATTTGAAGCTTAAAAAGAGGCTGAATGGCATGTGTGTCGAAAAGCATTGCACCATTAACGATGCCTTCTGTTTGTGATGCAAAATGCTTCAGGTTGGTGTAGTGGGTTGTAATAACTCCGAACACACCTTGATTATTGAGCTGGTTTAGAACACTTTCGGCGATTGCACCTCCCAGCATAGGTTCTGTACCTGTACCAAACTCATCAATCAGCATAAGAGTGGATTCATCGCTGTTACGCACAAAATACTTCATGTTAGTAAGGTGTGAACTGTAGGTACTCAGGTCATTTTCAATGGATTGCTCATCACCCATATCAATAAATATTTTATTGAAAAAACCCATATGAGAACCTTCTGACACAGGGACAAGTAGGCCTGATTGAAACATATACTGCAGCAATCCTACCGTTTGAAGGCACACTGATTTACCACCGGCATTGGGCCCCGAAATGAGCAGAATACGTTGCCCTTCGCGCTGCAATTCAATATCTAAAGGAACAATCTCTTTATCTTGTTTTTTTAGTTGTAGAAACAGTAATGGATGCCGTGCCGTTTTCCAGTAGAAATCCTGCCTGTTGCTAAAGGATGGCAATATGGCATCTATTGATAGCGCCCACTTTGCCTTTGCCCTTATGAAATCTATAACTCCAAGAAACTGATATGAATACAATAAATCGTCGATATAGGGACGAATCATATTCGACATATCTATCAGTATCTTAATTATTTCGCGTCTTTCGGCATATTCCAGCTCTCGAAGCTCATTATTAAGCTCTACCACTTCGGTAGGTTCGATATACGATGTGCGACCGGTGGCTGATTCATCGTGAACAATACCACTCAACCGTCTTTTATATGAAGCCGGCACCGGGATTACTGCCCTGCCATCGCGCACGGCAACTGCGGCATCCGACTCAACATAACCATCGGCTTTTGCCTGCTTTAGAATGGCTGCCAATCGTCGTGATACACTGCTTTGTTTGCTTAGTATGTCGCGTCTTATCTGTGCTAGTTCCGGAGTGGCACTGTCTTTTATCTTGCCGAATTTATTAAGTATGTTGTCAATACGGTCTATCAATAGTGGAAAAACTGTAACATTTCCTGCCTGGGCTTTCAAATAGGGATAATCCGTCTCCTCTTTTCCAGCAAAGAAACGGGTAATATCGCGCACTGCCGTCATTGACCGTTTTAGGTCGAAAAGCTCATCTTCTTCCATGAATAGCCCTTCGACGCGAATTCGAGTAAGCGGTTCACGCATATCAATAAAGCTACCCACCGGGAAACTTGTCTCCTCCATGAGAATGCGACGGAATTCCCAAGTCTCGCCAAGAAGTCGTGTAACTTCATCAAAGGAGCTGGAAAACAACATCTTATCTGTCTGTTCTTTGCCAAGTGAGCTAAGGCAATGCTCTTTTACCAGATGCCTTATTTTGGTGAACTTTATTTTATCTTCAAAATTTTCGGGATATATCACTATTCGATGTTTTTTGCAAAATTAGCAATATTACAGTGATTAGGAAAACTTGGGCATCATCAAAAAAAATACGGATGAAAGATATATTCCTTCATCCGTAGTTGTGTAGATAATGTTATGTTACATATTCTTATCAGGATACATTTCGTTCCACTGTTCGGGTTGATTTTTTAGCATTTTGTTGAACCATGACATGATGGTGTTGTGCCATTCGATTCGTTTTTTGTAATCGACGATATGGTGGTCTTGACCATCTACAAGTACCATTTCAACATTTTTGCCCAATATTTTTAGCGCTGCATACAGTTGAAGGCTCTCACCCACAGGTACATTGGTGTCTGCTGTGCCATGAAGCAGCAGTATTGAGTTGTTAAACTTATCGGCATTGAACAGAGGGCTGTTTTCTACGTAAATGTCCTTGCGGTTCCATGGGTAACTTTCACGTGTGGCGGTAGTGCTGTATGAATATCCCCAATAACCTTCGCCCCAGTAGCTTGTGATGTCGCTGATGCCGGCATGAGCCACTGCCGTTTTGAAAATATCGGTGCGGGTTTGTAGCATCATCGTTGTGAAGCCTCCGTAAGAAGCACCTATGCAGCCTACGTTAGACGCATCGGCCTGTGGATGTGCCTCAAGAAACTTTTGGGTGCCGTCGATAATGTCGTCGATGGCTTCGCGTCCCCATCCGTTTACATGAAGAGCCGAGAAATCCTGGCCATAGCCAATGGTGCCGCTGGGCTGAAGCACATATACAATATAACCTGCTGCCGCCCATAGGTTCTTGGGATAACGGCCCTCGAACGAGCGTTCGGTGGGGGTGGTGCCGCCATAATAATACACTATAACCGGATATTTTTTATTTGTATCGAAATTAACCGGATAATATGCACGACCATAGATAGTTGTGCCGTTTTTATTTTCAAAATTCCAATCTTCTGTTTTTCCGACAACAATATCCTTCATCTGTTGCTGGCGAGGATAGGAGATAAGTGCCGATTTGCCTGTTTTCAGGTCGATTGTGTATAGTTTTTGCGGTGAGCTGATGCTGTTGCCGGTGAAAACTGCCAATGGATTATCTTTAGCATAATTTATAAATTCGATAATATCTTCGGGTACATTTATCCTGTCAAATTTGCGTTTTTTTATGTCGTATCTGTAGAGGGTTACCAAATCAGATTCTGTTGTGGTGAGGTAGATATGTCCATTCTTAGCCCAATGAACCGACTTCACGGCCGGATTGAAATTGAGGGTTAATGGTTCGGCTGTTTTTGTTTTGATGTCAAACATAAACATCTGTGTATCATATTCATTGGTTAGTTTCTCTCCGGTTACATTAACTCCCATGCTGCCAAATACTTCCGGGCCACCGGTAACAAGCAGTTTAGTGCCGTCGGGCGAGTAGCGACACCAGCCGGAGTAGAGTTTATCCTGCCATAGGGTGTCGATGGATAGTGTGTTCAGGTCCATTTCGTAGAGATTCTGGCGTGAGAATGGCACTTCGGAATAATCGGTGCGAGATACAGAAAATACTATTTTTGCGCCATCAGGGCGAATGCTGTGTAGTGCTGCGGTTTGATATCCTGCGGTTAGTTGACGCACAATTTTTGTATGTATATTGTAAATGTAAAGCTGGTGCCGGTTGCGAGTTCCGGGTATGCGGTCGTCATTGGTGAATATCCGCTTAAGGTCACCGGGCTGGTCGGCTTTATCCATCTTCGAGAATATAAAGAAATCCTCACTGTCGGCCCATGTTAGCCTTCCTTGAACGTCAATATTTGATGCGAGAAGGCTCTCTTCGCTGTTTTTCGGGTCGAAAAGATAGATGTCATTTCCTTCACCTTTCGAAATCTGATAGTAAAGTCGGTCGGTCGATGGCATCCAGCCGGCATAAACTGAAGCATTGCGTTGCCAAATCACATTACGCTTATTTTCAATATCATAAACTCTGTAGGTGCTTTGATTCTTTGTGTTGCCTACTACTGTTTCGCTTGTGGTGATAAGTAGGTATTTGCCTGATGGTGAGAGTGATGCCCCGGTTACTGACTCACCGTACAAAATATCGCTAAGGGTGATTGTGTGCTGTGGATTGATGCTCCAATTGATGATTCCTTCAGTATCTTTTGAGCTATGTTGTATGCTAGCCGAAAGGCGCAATGTATCGGAAGCAGTAAGTACTTTCAACAGAAGCTGATGATTGCCATTGTCAATTGTAATGTCGATTTTTTCAGGTGCTGACGAAACTGAATTTTGTGATTTTATCTTCTTACCATTGAGGTAAAGCTCAAACATCGAGTTAGTTGCGATGGTCATGGTGGCTTTAGTCCAACGGTCGCTACTGATGTAACCGGCCAACTGAACGATTGTATTTTTACCACTTATTTGAGTAATAATTGAATCGGCCGGCGCATTTATGGTTGGCCAAGACGCCGCATCATTGGTAAGAGTGGGATTAAGGTTGAGCAGCGAGCTGATGTCAAATTTTTTGCCATCCACAGTTTTATTTTCTGAAAATGCAGGCACGCTGACTTTACCCTGCGGCGATATCCTCCATTGGTCGCATATTACTTGAGAAGTGGTAGTTATCATGGCTATAGAAGCAATGAATAACAGTGAAAATAATCTTTTCATTTTTGTATTTATTGTAATTGTTATCGGGCTTACAAGGTAGTTTAATAAATTATATAAGATGATGATGTTTGACATTGTATTGGAATATTTGTGGAGAATATTGTGTGATTATTTGGTTGTAAGGTGTTTATATTTATGTAGTTGGTTATGTGTGATACCTATTGTAAATGTGTTATTTCAATTGATTATTGATGAATGAGTGAAAGAGAAATAATAATTTTATTACACTTTTAAAACTGTTTTTCTACGATATCTCGCATCTAAATACCATATCTAAAACTATTGTAATGGTTTCGCTGGGCATATTGCTTCTTGTAATCTCGTTCCTGTATAATAAGTACAAGGATGTTATAACCGATTGATTGTTATTGGGTTATGTGTGTTATAAAGAAAAAAGGTTGCGAATAATACAATTCGCAACCTCTTACACTTACATCACCTAAAAAAAAACTTACTCTTTTGAAAATCTTATTTTAAAATTGCTATCGTCAATTTTCTCCATCCAATGAATGTATCCCAGGCTCGATGCTTTGTCGAGGAGTGGTGCAGGCACAAATGGAGCTTTTACTTCCAGAATCTCTCTGTCGCCCAGTTTGTTGAGTGCTGCAATTACATCATGCACAGGCTGTTCGCCACGGTCAAGCATCTCGCTGATATCTATAAACGCGGCCGATTTATTGCCTTTGTACCATTCGGGTGCTTTAGTGTTGTATTGCAGAGTCGCATCACCATCAGCTTCTGAATTACCATGCTGTCCTACAGCCTCGCGCAGTGTGCGCACAATCTTATCTACCGGTACGTTGCCCACCACTGCTGCCTGCGATATATTGGTAACTCGGGCAATGGTGCGGCGTAAAATAGGGTTTTTAAGTTTTTTAAACTCCGGTGCAATGTCTATAAGCACATCTTCCAGCTGGGGATAGGCCTCCAGCAGGTCGTATATTTTAGTCTTCGGTGTAATCAGTAATTTATCCATATCATTCTGTTATTTAGATGTATATGACAAAATGCGTTGTTCGCCTTCAAGGCTTCTCAATTCGGTGGCATCCTGACTAACTTCGAGGGTTCCGAGGTAGTTACCTTCCTCATCGCGAAGCGCATAATATTCGATATGGATAAATTTACCATTGCGCATCTGTATCCAGAATGGTGCGTGGGATGCACGTCCGCTTTTGAAATCATCAAGTATTTTCTCAATAATATGTACACTTCCGGGAGGGTGGCACAGGCGCACATCGCGGTTGATGATGGAGCGGCTACGTGCAAAAATCCGTTCTTTACCTTGTGTGAAATATTTTACTTTATCATTCTTATCAACAAAAGTCATATCGAACGGCACAGAATTGAGAATCGCCATAATCTCTTGCGCATTAAAACTACCCGATGGCAACTGTATTGTGCCATTTTCGCCCATCGCTTTAGAGGTGTCGTGCGCCTCTTTAGATAGCCCTTCCGGTTTCCAATCTTCTTTAGGATCATATAGGGTAAAGCCAAATTCAAGAGTTTGGTTATGAATTTGCCACCAATCATCGATGGTAAGCACGTCCATACTCATTGGGAATAGTATCTCCTCCTCTTTCTTGGTCATGTCATATAACCCCGAAAGCACAGGGTAGAAAATAAGGTCGAGAGCATCTTTAATATCGCTTTTTTTCAAATCTTCGTCACGTAGAAGTTCGATGCAGCCCTTCATCTGATCGCGTATTTCATCGTGTTTGCCCCACATCACCTTAGGAACACCGGTAATGTCGTTTTTTTCCAGATATGGAAATACAAGATACTCTTTACGTTGATAGTGTTTATCAACATCATAAAGGTCGTTGAAGCAAGCGTGTATGCTGTTTTTATACTCTGTAAAATCCTTATCTTCAACATCATCCAGCCCATCGAGGAGTTCATAAACTTTGCTGATTACTACCCTAAGTGCCTCATTCTCCTTCAGAAATACATCAACAGGATGGCCGGCGGGGATGGCTGCTGCTCCACTCTGGTCGATATGGCCGTCGAGCACTTCACCGTGAATGTCGCATAGGCGTAGCACCTCCTCTTCGGGAAGTCCTTCCATAATAAGTTCCTGCTCTACTTCAACCACTTCGCCGTAGGGTATATGTTGAAGAGTATCAACAAGTTCCTGCCTTACGCGATGTGGGTCAACTCCTTCGTGAAGCTTCAAAATAAGCTCCTTTAATCTCTCTTTTCTGAATTGCGAATTATTGATTAACTCACTCATAATATATTATTTTTTTAATTGTCTATACTTTCAAACAAACCAAAGCTCCTTTTAGTTGAAGTGATTTATAATCTTTGCGATACATCAGCCCGCATCCGGTGACATAAGTACTATAGATCCTTCATCTTTCAGATATTTACGTGCCAGTGATTGTATTGTTTGTGTGGATATCATGCGGTCTATCGATGAGCGTATATCGATAAACTGATGGTGTAGAGGGCAGGGGTTATTGGCATCGCAATGCTTTAGGCCGAATACACATCCGCAAAAAGAGCGGTCGCCCTCAATTGCCATTACAATATCTTTCAGGGGCAACTCCGGTTTGCCTTCATCAAAGAAAAATCCGCCGCCTTTGCCTTTTATTGATGATAGGAAACCAAACTTTACAAGACGCTGCAATATTTTGGCGATATAAAATTGTGGAGTGTCGGTGGCTGCAACAATTTCGCCTATGCCCGGCCTGAAACCTGCAAAATTGCGACTCTGGATGTAAACCAGCGCTCTGAAAGCATACTCTGTCTCCTTGTTGAACATGGTGTGTTAAGTGTTAAATTTCGATTACAAATATAGTAAAATAATCATTGGTGACTAAAAGACCTTTTGGTATTCTGAAAGAAATTTGCATCTTTGCCAACTGAAAAAATAAAAATTTAATTAATATGAGTACGACAACTTATAATTTTCAAACTCTTGGCGATATCGTGGCCAATGATTTTCGCACTGCAAATGTGCTTATGAAGGCAGGAATAGATTTCTGTTGCGGTGGAAAAATGACTCTTGATGAGGCTTGCAGTCAGAAAAATATATCTACCAATGATATTGTGGCCAAATTGGAGGAGGCAACCTTGGCACCAATTAATCCGTCGCAGGATTATAAGGAGTGGGCACTCGATTTTCTTGCCGATTATATTGTTAATACACACCACCGTTATGTGATGAAAACTTTGCCTGAGCTGATGTTTTACACTCAGAAAATTGCGAAAGTACATAATCATCATGCCGAATTGGGCGAAGTGGCCAACCTATTCTGCCAGATAAACGATGAGCTCACACAACACCTTAAAAATGAGGAGGAGGTACTTTTTCCTGCCATTAAGCGAATGATTAAAAATGGCAATGCTGATGATAAGGCGTTAATTTATAGCGAAATAACACGCATGAATGGTGAGCACGAGTTTGCCGGTGGTGCAATGGATAAAATTAATGAAATCACCAATGGATATACACTTCCCGAAGATGCCTGCAGTACCTACGAGGTTACTTTTGCAATGCTTCGTCAGTTTGAAGATGATTTGCATATCCATGTTCATCTTGAGAATAATATACTGTTTCCAAAGGCACTAAAACTCTGATTAAACCAAAACATTTGCTATTTTCGCTTTGTTAACAATTTAAGGCCAATAAAAACAAATTAAATATGTCGGAATTGATTAAGAACAACAGGATAAATGAGACCCGGGCATATGAGTTTAGCCACAGGCTTATTGACGGCGAAAATGGCAAAATGCTTTTTGAAGAGTATGCCGATACGCTGGCTGTGGTAAATGCCGTTGATGCCATGATGGTGTTCGACAGGTTGCTTAACTCGGGATACGACCATGAAACGGTGAAGAGAAATGTGGGCAAAATAATTAATGCATTCACCAAAGGGCTTGAGAGTCAGAAGGTAGAGCCATTGCCCGAGTCGCATTTTATATCGCTTTTGATGGAGGAGAACCGTGAGGTGGAAAAGGTGATTGCAGAGTATCGTCCTGATGTTAAAAGCCTGTTTAAAGAAGATGGTGACAGTTCTTATGAGGTTCAGCGACTTAAGGAGTTGATAGAGAGGCTTAAAGAGTATGACCTTCACTATGTGAAGAAGGAAAATATTCTGTTTTCATATCTCGAGAAGGTTTTTACCCAGCACCGATGCCTGTCACTGATGTGGTCGTTTCACGATGATTTCAGGAGAGGCTTAAAAGTTGTGGAGGAGTTGCTCAATGCACCCACACTCGATAAGCAGACGCTAAATAAGGAGTTCAGCCTATTGCTGTTTGTAATTTATCCTATTATTTTCAGAGAGGAAAAAATCGTATTTCCGGTTGCCCAACGTGCCATTCCACCCAAATTGTGGGATGAGATGGTGCATCAAAGTAGTGAGATTGGGTGGAGCTACGGCGTGAAACCCAAGTTGCAGGGAAGTGGAAAGGTTACAGTTGGCTCACTCGATGGACTTGTTGATCTTGATACCGGATTGCTTACAGCCGAGCAGATAATGCTGATGCTCAATCATCTACCCGTTGATATTACTTTTGTGGATGAAAATGACGAGGTTCGTTATTTCTCGGGAACACCGCATCGCATATTTACCCGTTCGAAAGCAATTATAGGACGCACGGTGCAGAACTGTCATCCACACGATAGTGTTCATATTGTAAATGAGATAGTTGATGCATTTAAGCAGTGCAAGAAAGATCATGCTGATTTTTGGTTGACGATGCGAGGCAGGTTTATTTACATCAGATATTTTGCATTACGCGATAAAGATGGCAAATATCGTGGCACTATAGAGGTAAGCCAGGATATTACCGAAGAGAGAGCATTGGAAGGGCAGCAGCGCCTGCTAAATTGGGGCGATAATAAATAGCTTTAATAATAAAAATATGATTTCACGTCATTACACCACAGAGCCGCTAAAGGATAATCCACACAAAGTGGATGTTTGCCAGCTTTACGATTACCCTTCGGCACAGATTGCACACATCAGTTTGAAGCCGGGCGAGAGCCTTAAGCCTCATAAAACACCTGTTGATGCAATTTTTTATATTCTCGAGGGGAAACCTACAATACACATAGGTGAAGAGAGCAAGCAGTTTGAAAAGGATACTCTTATCGAGAGTCCTGCCAAAATACTGCATTATATAAGCAATGAAACCGAAGCTCTTGCACGTATCCTTGTTATTAAGGCTCCACGGCAGGATAAGGCGACAGTGGTGTTGTAAATAAAATAGGCTGTCCGAAACCTTACAGCCTATTTTGTTTATCTCTCTAAAATTATCTGTAAATCACTTCACGAAGGGAGCCCCATTGGGAAGTATTACTTTACCTGCAAGGTCGTTGATGATGATTGCCGCCATCATGTACCAAGCTGCCAGAGCACAAAATATTAGCTCGTAGCCTGCAATAACATTAAATAGAGGATTGCCGAAGTGTCCTAAATCGAGCAGGATAAAGCCCACAAGCAGCAGTCCGAAGGTAATTGTCATCGCTTTATGTACTCTTAAGGATGCCACAAACATTATGGCGGTGTAGAGAGTCCATGCCACCAGGTAATAGCCAACTTCTATACCCGATGATGGGTAGATGTTAAAGTGGTTGAGAATCCAAATAATTCCCAGCCCTATCCAGAAGCTACCATAAGCAACGAATGCGCTATATCCGAAGTTATTGCCCATTTTTTGCTCCTGAAAGCCGGCTATCATCTGAGCCAGACCTCCAAAAATAAAACCCATAGCCACAATCGGGCCAATGCCGATAAGACCAATATTGTGGAACTGCAACAGCAGAGTTGTCAGTCCGAAGCCGGCCAGTCCTACAACTGCCGGATTACCCATTTTCTTTTCCATTTTCATTGATAGTTTTAGCGCGACAAAGATAGCCTATAAACCAATATTTGCAATAGTTTATAAGTGATTGTAATTCATTGTTAATCAGCATTTTTTGACAATAGGAGACTTTTGTCATGTATCTGGCTGGCTGAAAAATGCCAATAAAAAAAGCGCCGTAGTATGACGCTTAGTTTTTATCAGTATGAAAATTAATTTTTTTATCTGAAAAGTTTGAGTAATACCTCTTCCACAGCCTCTTTTGTTGCGTTAATATCGAAGATATAATCGGGTTTGAGGTAGTGTAGTTTTTTGTCGGCTTTAAACCGGTTCTCTCCGCCGCCGGTAATGTTAAGCATTACCACAGCATCGGCAGGAATATTGCCTGCTTTAGCCTCTTTAATTAGAGAAGCGGCAGCCACTGCAGCGGCAGGATGTATGTCGCACCCTTCCAACTCTTCAAATAGCCTGGCAGCATCGGCAGATTCCTCATTGGTTGCAAGTAAAACATCGCCACCCGAGTGTTTTAGAGCATCATAAAGTCCGCCTGCTATAGGGTAGGGAGGCTTGCGGTTAGATAGTACTTTAGCATCAATAACTTCCACCTGTTTGCGTGCCACATCATCATCGAGGGGCAGCATATTGCGAGAGTCGGCTTTCCATGCATCATAAATAGGTGTGAATGGTACGTTTTGCGATACCATCAACTTCATAATATTACTGCCGTAACGGCCATCAGCAATCAATCTCAGATTAGCTTCCCAGGCTGCTATGGCACCGGTGCCACTTCCTATTGCTTGAAAATAGTAATCAGGAATCCGGCCAATATGGTGAGCTGCCGATAGGGTAGTGGTGCCCATTCCGTCACGGCGGGCCACATTTTTTGCACCTCCTTCGGCAAAGAAACCATCTACTTCGCAAGCAAGGTTGGAGAGGTGGATGGCATCAAAATAGTCGCTTCCCGATCGGGTTACAACCAGTTTAACACAAGGGTTAAGCTCTTCTTCAAGCCATAGTGCATCAAGATTATCCTCGGGCACACACAGCAGGAGCGGTATATTGTTTTGAGAGCATACACCTGCAAAAGCACGAGCTGTATTTCCTGCCGATGCCACCACAAGTATTTGTTCGTTGCTGGCACTCATGCGACCCACAACTGCGTATGCTTCAGTCTCTTTGAATGAGCATGTTTTCATCAGTGCTCCTTTTTCGGGCCAGTAGCCGCTAAATGTGATGTATAGATTATTGAGACCCAGATACTTTGCAAGACCCTCGCTTTTGTAGGTTACCGGTGCCGATGACCCTTCGGCCATTCTATAAACCGGAAGCCAATCGGCAAATCGGAATATGCCGTATGACGCATCTTTAACATCAATCTGTCTATTCTCATAAACTGCCCTCACCAGGGTGGTGCCACCCTCGCCAGGAGCTTCTAACGTCCACCCCTTATCTTCAAAGGTAATACCCGACTTAACTGATTCAAGAAGATAGGTGGTAGGCTTAAACTGTTCGAACATATGTAAAGTTTAATTTTTTCATTATAAAGGCACAAAAATATATGATTTTAATGACATTTATTAGCTTGTACCATAATTTTATAGAATACTATGGCTGATGATGTTGTTTATTGCCTTGCTTTTGTGTATTTCCATCTGCGGAAAAGTATAAATATTACTCCGCCTGCAATAAGAATTATCAGAGGTAATACCACCGCCACGGTTTTGTATGCCGATGTGCCACTTCCCACCTTCTCTTTATCGAGCAGTCGCAGTGCTATGCTTCTGTTACGCAGCGTCATCCATCCATCATCATCGGTGAGGTAAAGCACTGCATTAACCAAAAATTGCTTATTGCCGAAAGTTTGGTTGGTTACTTCATCAAACCCAAGCGGAATAACCCGTGGATTATCGGTATCGCGGAAACGAACATCATTTTTTATGATATCCCCATCGGCCACCACTATCATTTTGGTGGGCTGACTTGATGTTTTGATATTACCGTCAAAACGCACTCCTTGCGGTGCCGACCTATTGGTGAATGCCGATTCGAAAATGCCCTCCTGAAGAATGGCTACCGGCAAAAAAGAGTGTCTGAACTCCGACCTCTCGGGCTGCTGATGAATGGTTGCGAGGCTTGCAAACACAGGGGTGTTGTTTATTTTTGTGTATCGTGATGTGCGCAGCAGTACGGTGCGTTTTATTTTCAGACTTTCGCCCACAGTATCTATGTAACTGCTGAAATCGCCCTTTACCACATTTACATGGCGAGTGACCGGGTGGTCGGGATTGGTGGAGAACAGCGGGCTGAAAAGCCATGGCATTGGTACGATTCGGGGGCCTTCGCCGGGGCGGGTTACGTTGATGGGCACCATACCCGACTGTATATCTTCAATAACATCGGGGTTGATGCGGATGCCATATCTGAAAAGAATATCATCAATATTGAAATCGGCCAGAAGACCTACCGTATTATTATTCTGCCTAAGCGAATCGAGCGTCATCGTTACGGCATCCACAAGCCACAGCACGCTTCCGCCATTCATTACATATTGGTCGATGGCAAATTTCTCCTGTTCGCTGAATTTTGCTGATGGTTTTGCAATAATAAGCGCCTTGTAGGGATTAAGCAATGAAGGGTCGTTACCCACCTGGCCACGCTCAACGGTGAAATGCTCTGATAAATCATCAGTAATATCTATAACATCAATCTCGTCAAGTTCGCCCTGCCCCTCCAGAAATGCTATGCGGGGTTTCTCATTCACCGATAGTTTGCGTATGCCATCCACCAGTTTATACTCTATTCCTTCTACCGAATTGTTAAGATTCTCCTCGCCCGACAGTCC